>NZ_JAZLLZ010000076.1:0-9504 GCF_045598405.1 Sodaliphilus sp. | reverse complement strand
GTTAAAGGTTAATGAAGTGTATGTTTTGATACTATAGGTTATTAACTTCCCAAATGCTATAATGGTAACATTTCTATAACCAATAAACAATAACCAATAACCTTTCAAATTGAGCAAGTTAGCAACTTGCGAAAGTTGAATTATAATTTTTTGTGATCTAAAAAAAATGCGAAAACGATTGCATAGATATAATTAGATATGCATTGAAGGATAATCGTTGCTTTGCGTTGAAATTGTTTATTTTTGCACATGATGAATTCACAGGAGATTGAAAAACTGCTTACCGACCATGGTGTGCGTCCCACAGCTAACCGCATTGTTGTGGCTCAAGCCATGTCGCGTCACGACGGGTCTTACTCGCTTTCAGAATTGGAGGACGAGATAGGGACTATCGACAAGAGTGGCATCTTCAGGACTCTGGCTTTGTTTAAGGAGCACCACCTTGTTCATTCGCTTGAGAGCAGTGAGGGCACGCGTTACGAGTTGTGCCTGAGTCATAATGATGAGCACGACGATGATACTCATGTGCATTTCTATTGCGAGCGTTGCATGAAGACTTTTTGTCTTCCTGCACTCGCTATTCCACCAGTTGACTTGCCTCAGGGATATGTGATGGCTACTGTCAACTATGTGGTTAAAGGCCTCTGCCCAGCTTGCAGCGGTAAACTGTGATATTGCACATGGTGTGCAATAAAGGATGCTGATTATTATTTACTTACTTACTGTTTAAATAAACCTAACTTTAATTTTAATGAAAAAGATTTTCGCTACACTGTTGTTGTGCTTGGTTGCAATGCAATCATGGGCAGCATTTGTAGGTGATCGCACTGATTTCCGTGACGAGACCATCTACTTTGTGATGACAACCCGTTTCTACGACGGCGACAAGAGTAACAACACCTATTGCTGGGACGGCGCTAAGGATGCTGGCAAGCAGGATCCCAACTGGCGTGGTGACTTCAAAGGCCTTATTGAGAAGCTTGATTATATCAAGGCTTTGGGATTCACCGCTGTGTGGGTGACCCCCATTGTTCAGAATGGCTCAGGTTTTGACTACCACGGCTATCATGCTATGGACTTCAGCAAGGTTGACAAGCGATACGAGAGCGAGGACTGCAACTTCCAAGACCTCATCGACGCTGCTCACGCACGCGGCATGAAGGTGATCCTCGACATCGTGCTCAACCACACCGGTAACTTCGGCGAGGGCAACCTGTGCAAACTCTTCGACCGCGACTACAGCAAGCCCCAGAGCGACCTCAGCCAGTGCATGATCCCCTTCACCAAGAAGAATGGCGGCAAGCTCCAGGACAACTACAACAACCTCCCTGGCGGACAGCAGTATAGCGATCGTCTCACCAAGATGAAGAATACCGACAACCAGAATCATGACAACCATAACCTGTGGCATCACTACGGTAACTTCAACTGGGACGAACCCAACCGCTGGTGGGCACAGATTGCAGGCGACTGCGTTGACCTCAATACCGAGAACCCCCAGACCTATAACTACCTCATCGACTGTTACGGCTCATTCATCAAGATGGGTGTTGACGGTTTCCGCATCGATACCGGCGGTCACATCAGCCGACTCACTTTCAACACCACATTCGTGCCTGCGTTCCAGGCGCTGGGCGAGCAGTACAAGCACAAGCGCTTGAACGGTTGCCCCTTCTATATGTATGCCGAGGTGTGCGCACGTTTCCAGGGTAGCGTTACCTATCGCGACCAGCCCGCTCTCTCTCCCTATTTTTACACATGGCAGAGTCCTGCTGCGCTCCGCAGCCAGTGGAACAACGACGGCACTTATTGGGACAAAATAGCCATCTACGAGAGCACCGACCCCGCTACTCTCGACAACCAGAAGCTTTGCCTCCAGGAGGCAGCTACTAGCGGCGGCTCTAGCTCACAGCCCAAGAGCAACAATGCTTGGCTCGACGGCAACAACTACCACAAGCCCGACTACAGCCAGGCTAGCGGACTCAACATCATCGACTTCCCCGTGCACTATGGTTTCAACAGCGTGGGCAACATCTGGGGTCTCTTCGGCAGCGACAACTACTACAACGATGCTACTTATAATGTGGTTTACGTTGACTCTCACGACTATTGTCCCGGTCCCAACGACGGCGTCCGCTTCAATGGCGGCACCGAGCAGTGGGCCGAGAACATGTCGTTCATGTTCACATTCCGTGGCATCCCCTGTGTTTACTACGGCAGCGAGATTGAGTTCCGCAAGGGACAGATCATCGACAAGGGTCCCGAGATGGCTCTCAGCGAGACCGGACGTGCTTACTACGGCGGTTACCTCACTGGCGACCTCGAGGTTAGCGACTTCGGCCAGGTGAAGAGCGCTAGCGGCAACGTTAAGGCAACTCTTTCTTATCCTCTCGCACGCCACTTGCAGCGACTCAACCAGATTCGTGCCGCTGTGCCTGCATTGCGCAAGGGACAGTACAGCACCAGCGGCTGCTCGGGAAACGGTTACGCCTACAAGCGCCGTTACACCGACGACAAGGTTGATTCTTATGTTCTCGTTGCTCTCAACGGCGGCGCCACATTCACTGGTGTGCTCAACGGTACCTACACCGACGCTGTCACTGGCAACACCATCACCGTTACTAACGGTACCCTCAACACCGGCTCATTCAGCGGCAAGGGCAACATGCGCATCTATGTGCTCAACGGCCCTGGCAAGATTGGCGAGGATGAACCCTTCCTCTATGGCAACACCAAGCCTTCAAGCTCTGTCCTTTCATGGGACGGCCACGAAGAGGATGGCGACCCCGACACTAAGTACATCACCGGCGGTGGCGGCAACGACCCCGTTGATCCCATCGACCTTGATCCTTACACTCCCATCGTGAATGAGGACGATTACAGCGTGTTCTACGAGGCTCCCCTCACTGCCAACACCATCACCACCTGGGTATGGGGCGATGCTGGCAACTACACCGGCGGCAGCTGGCCCGGTCAGAAGATGGAACTCATGGGTACCAATGCCGACAAGACCCGCAAGATTTACAAGTGGACTTACGACGGACCTCTCACCACCGTTCCCGCTAACATCATCTTCGTTGTTGAGGGCAACCAGACAGCCGACCTTACCTATAAGAACCACGGTTACTACATCAGTGGCAACTACGACCACGAAGTGACTAACTACGAGTCTCCTGCTCCCACGCTAACCATCGACAAGGATAGCGGCCACTATGAGGATCAGGTTGAGGTAACCGTCAAGGCTAGCGATGCTAATGCAACCATCGTTTACACCACCGACGGCACTCGTCCCACTGCCGACAGCAAGACTGCAACCGGTCAGCTCAAGCTCACGTTCACCAAGAACACAGTGCTCACAGCCGGTGTCCTCTTCGAGGGGGCTGTGCGCAGCGTGATCTCTCGCGAGTATATCTTCGATGGTTTCAAGCCCTACACAGCTACCATCTATCTCAAAGATCCCACCACCGAGCCCAACAACTGGAGCAACGTTTACTTCTATGCATGGGCAGGCAGCAACACCCAGCTCCTGGGAGGATGGCCTGGCGAGAAGCAGACAGCGACCAAGGTGATCAATGGCGATACATTCTACTATCACACATTCGACATCGCAACCGATGGCTACACTTTCAATATCATCTTCAACAAGGGTGACAATAGTGGCCAGACCATCGACATCACAGGTCTCAACAAGGATACTTATTTTGAAATCTCATCGTTGACCAACAAGTTCACCGTTAAGGACATCACCGACCAGTATGCAAGCATTCCTGGCGACGTCAATGGCGACGGAGCTGTTGACATTACCGATGTGAATACACTCATCAACATCATCCTGGGCCATGATAATGCTGCTAAATACAGCGGACGTGCCGATGTCAACGGCGACGGTGCGGTAGATATTACCGACGTGAATACACTCATCAACATGATTTTGAAATAATAATCCTGTTAATCCCATCTACAAAGCATCCTGCTGCACCTTCCCGCAGCAGGATGCTTCGTTATTAAACATTATGAATGGTTCTTATTGCATTGATGGCATCATTCTTTGACACAATCTCGCATTAACAGAATAAATAAAACAGCATAAGGAGAGAATAGGTATTGACAATGTCGTTATATGGTAAAGGAAGAGTTGAGGAACTTGTTCATATAAGAAACTTTATCTTGGTCCTAAGAACTTATCACCATTCAAGTGAATCATGTGGTCGGGCATTTCTGCTATCCAGACTTCAGTTTCCCATGCAAGTTGCTCTGAGAATTTCTTGTATGTTTTGAAATCATGGAATGCCGTTACATAAATCATTCCTGCTGCTACATTCTCTGTCATTGACTTGATTTCTACAATACGTTTCGGATCCATAGGACCTACCGAGGTTACCGATTCCACAAAGTAAATCCAGTTTTTGTCTTCGCAATAGAGTACAACGTCAGGCATTTTGTCGTGAAGAGTGATTGCAAAACCAAGTTCAGACAAACGCTCAACATTCTTAACCAGATCTTTTTCTGTTGTGTCGCCAACGTATAAACATTCGCAGTTGGGAGCGAATCGAGGAGCGAATTGTTCAATAATAGCCTTTTGTAATTCGTTATGTTTGCCAGTACTGAAAGTAAAATCTATACCGTTGATTTTGACGGGCATCATTTCCATACGCTTCTTTGATGCATAAACATCAATCAAGCGTTCGTGCTTGCTATTAAATTCGGCAATACATGAAGCTGTCGCATTTGCTTGAAGCACCGAAAGAAATTCTTCCGTCAGGCGCCAACGATAGTTAGGACTATTGGTTGCCAAACCGTTGTCCTCTACAATGGCTGCTGTACGAAAATGATGAAGTGCTTGTTTGCGGAATGTCTCGCGTGAATTTTCTGCATACTTGGTTCCATAGTTCTTATTAACGAAAGCTATTATGTCATGAATCCTTATCCATTCATTAGTTGCGGAACTCCATGCTAATGACTTTTTTATGCCAGCAAGGGCAAGAAGAGACAGTGCACAAAGATCAGCTTGCTGACGTTCAGGTAATCCTATTGCTTTGAGAATATGTTTTGCTTTGGTTATCTTATCCATTGTTCTATAATCTGATTACAATTCGTTTCTGTTAGTTCTTTATGCATGAGTGCTCGTCCCATTTCTTCGATTACACTACGTTCAGGCACAGGCATAGAGTTTATCTCCGTAGAGTTGACCTGGGTAGATCCGTTGAGAATCCTATAATATGCGTCGTATAAGGTAGAGTTCAAAAGTACATACAATCCATAAGTCACACAAGGCGAGTCACATTGAATAAAATTCACTTTATTTTGCGTACTTATATATTCGTACTGAGGGTAGCGTTGTTTTAGATAAATGCCGCATTGTAAACGGCGTTTCTCTTCTTTGGCAGTGAAACGCTTAACCAGCAAATAGTTGTCATTCTTTTGTAGGAAAGCTTTCTTATCTGTAAAAATGCATTCACCTTCTTTGCCTTGCGGCCAAATCACACGACCATCTTTGATGTGTTGAGAGTACAAAAGAGGATAACAACCTTCTTCCATTTCGTTTCGCAACACTTCACGAGTACGGAAATCAACAATCAAGCCTGTTTTCATCGGCATATTGATAGTTGGAAGGGTTGCCGGCATCTTGTTCACCTTCTCTAATACATCAGCTTGTTCTTTGTTAGTCACAAGAAATACATAACGATTCTTGGCAACAACAGCATCGTATGGTGCGTCAAAAGCCTTGAGGTCAGAAAAATCCGATGTTGACGATGTAGTCATTCTAATCGTAGTGGGCTTCTGCCTTTGTTTTTTCAACTTAATTATTATAGTTTCTTGAAGTACTGATTCTCCGTCAAACACCTTATCGCGACTTTCAAACAAATGAATGTCTGTAAGAACACAATTATCAAAGAGATAACGACGAAAATATTCGAAGTATGCACCTGATGTCCACGAACGAGGAATGATGTAAACCATCTCTTGATTATCCTTCAAGTTGCGGATACCCATGCAACAGAATAGCGAATACAAGTTTGGAGCACCATAGCACACAGAAGGCATTGATTTGGCTTCAAGAGCATCCTTAGGAATTTTTTTATAAGGGGGATTGCCAATAATGTAGTCGTATTGCTGTGGTTCATCTCCAAACAGCATGTTTTGTTCAAAATGTTGAGTGGTTATGTAGTTCTCTACTTTGACTTCATATTCAATATGGCAAAGCTCTTTAATGTACTCCAAGTTCTCAATCAATATAGGTACTACCGTTGTATCCGTCTCATAACAGGTCACTTTTATCATGCCATCGTAACCAAGCTTACGCACCATGTCAATCCATGCTGCTGTCAAAACACCTGTTCCGCAACCAGCATCAAGAAGTGTTATCTCTGGCAAAGATAAATCTACGTTAAATAGCTCAGCCATGAACTTAGCCGATGCTTTTGACGTAAAGAATTGCCCATATTGTTTACGCTTCGATTTAGGAACCGAAGCAATAAACTTGTTTGTATTTTGAATGACGAAATCTAGCATATATCAAATGTATATTCACTTGAGTCGCCAAGCACTTGGAGTCGTTCAAATGTTTACGACTGGTTTTGGGGGACTCGTAGTCTTTTACTGCAAAGGTATCAAAAATAAGTTAAAAACTCCGTTTTTTGCCCAATTAATTTTATAAAATCGTTTACTTTTTGATTATATAAACTGCTTTTTGGCATATAGAGAAGTCCAAATATACGCATATATGTAAATTAAGGTAAAGTTGCTACTTTTGTTTATACCCAAATCGAGAAAATGAAGCAATTAGTGGTTGATTTTGTCCGGTGAGTGGTGCATATCGCCTATGTCGAAAAACGGATAATGTTTCATGACAAATAAGACACCATGTAATGCTGCACTCTACTTACCTTTGCCCGAAAAAATGGTAAATGAAACGACTTCTTGTCTTGATAGCAGCAATAATGATTATCGGCATGAGTGTAAATCCCCAGCCTGTTGCCGATAGTGTCTCGGTTGATGTTGACAGTGTGCAGCTCACTATATATGACTTCGCCTACTCTCGCACCATCTCCATGCCCGACTGGCGCGGACTTGCCTACAACACTGCCGCACTCTATGGCGCAGGTTTCGTCACTCTGGGAGTGCTCGAACTCCTGCCCGAAGACGCTACTGCATGGAACAAGGCGCAGTTGCACCGCACCCCTCTGTTCGAGCGATGGTGGGAACATGTGAGCGGAGGGCCACGATGGGATCACGATAATGTCGTCTTCGACTACGTGCTCCACCCCTATGGCGGTGCTGCCTACTTCATGTCGGCGCGTTCACGAGGCTTCAACATGTGGCAGAGCGCTCTCTACTCGGCCGCCGTCTCGACCTTCTTTTGGGAATACGGCATCGAGGCATTCATGGAATATCCGTCTATACAGGACCTCATCATCACTCCAGTAGTGGGCAGCGTGATAGGGGAGTGCTTCTACAAGGTGAAGCGCAGCATCGTTGCCAGCAACTACCGACTGTGCGGAAGCAGCCTGCTCGGCCACACTGTTGCTTGGCTAGTGGATCCTGTCAACGAGTTCGTCTATCTCTTCACCGGCAATCCCACCCGCCATCCAGTCCATGCCACCCTCACCACCGCCCCCCACCACCTGTCCCTAGTCGTAATCTTTTAAGGTGGTTTGCACTAAAAATAGTGAAAAAAATGCCGTAAACTGCACTAAATTCAGTGCAAAAACATAAAATAATTTGTGTGATTAGCATTGATGTTGTATATTTGCACCGAAAATAGTGCAAATTTTATTGAAAGATGCACTGAAAATAGTGCAAAATTTAGATAGCGATGGAAAAACTACAAAATAGATTCACGTCAATGCTAGCCGACACTCCAACGGTCTTTCATCGATATATGTGGGACACGATTGACTGGAATGACAGGTTGATAGGGCTCAAGGGACCTCGTGGAATTGGCAAAACAACATTGTTGCTGCAACGAGCAAAGGAAACGCTTGACCGTGACTCGGTGCTGCTGGTCAATGCTGATGATTTGTATTTCTCTGGTCACACGCTTGTTGACCTTGCCGATGAGTTCGTGCGCATGGGAGGGGAAGTGCTGATGATTGATGAGATACATAAATACAGTGATTGGAGCCGTGAACTCAAACTCATATATGATTATCACAAAAAACTGAAAGTCGTTTTCACTGGTTCAAGTATTCTTGACATAGAGGAGGGAGAGGCCGACTTGAGCCGTCGTGTCGTGCCTTATGATATGCAAGGATTGTCGTTCAGGGAATATATGGAATTATACCATGGGATGAAATTGCCTGTGTTGACTCTGGCAGAAATACTGTCTCACAAGTTTACATTGCCTGATACATTCCGACCTTGCGCCCACTTTGAAGAATATCTTAGAACGGGTTATTATCCTTTCTCTGACGAGCCTAAGTTTGAGCGCAGGTTGATGCAAGTTGTAAACAAAACCTTGGAGGTTGACATTCCTCAATATACCGAAATGACGGTTGCTGCCATTCGCAAACTGAAAAGATTGATTAATATTGTGGCTGAAAGCGTACCTTTTAAACCTAAAATTTCTTCTATAGCACAGGTTTTGGGGGTTAGCCGCAATATTTTGCCCGATTGGTTTGTATATATGGAGAAGGCTGGTTTAGTCATGCAACTGCGTGATGATACTGGTGGCATTAGGGGGTTAGGTAAAGTTGATAAAGTCTATCTTGATAATACTGCATTGATGCACATGCTCACTCAAAATAAAGCCGACGTGGGCAATGTGCGAGAGACTTTCTTCTTGAACCAAACTCGCGTCGCACACGATGTGGTCACATCAAGCATAGCCGATTTCCAGATTGGCAACTACACATTTGAAGTGGGCGGGCGCAACAAGAAGCAAAAGCAGATAACAGGCATCCCCGACGCCTACGTCGTGAAAGCCGACATCGAGGCCGGCTACCTAAACGTCATCCCCCTCTGGCAATTCGGCCTCCTGTACTAATCCATAAAGACTAGAAAGTGTTGTCCTAAAAAAAAGAAAATAAGCCAGAACTTGTTGATAACAAATATATTATAACAAATTTAATCATAGGGGGCTTGCTTTGTGACATCGAAGATGTCGGCGGCTCGGAGAGCCAGCTCCATGTGAACCGAGCCTCTTACGTCTCCGACGTTTTTACCGTACACTAATATTTTAGAAATATTGCTGTCCGGTTAAAGTTGCGAGAGTCGTACTAACTTCTCCAAACACTGTCAGTTACGACACTTTGGTATAACCGGGGCTTGGTATAGAACAAAAAAAGAAAATGAATTTTTTAGTTTATATGGCTCACGCCAAGAACCGTGCTCAAGGGAGTGAGCAGCGGTAAGTGGGCAAAGCCCGTGCCGCGACCAGCGAACCTCCCTTAAAATGGAGGACTCTGTCCTCAAAATGATAATACACTAGCTATGAGGTAATTCCATTTTGCTTGCAGAGCAAGCTATTTTCTAAACATAAAAATCATAATAAAAGTATTTTCT
>NZ_JAZLLZ010000075.1:0-2450 GCF_045598405.1 Sodaliphilus sp. | reverse complement strand
TATTGCAAACCAAAAAACACATCATGTTGGCCAATCGTTTGACAGCGAGCTGAAAATGATGCTGCGCGAAGCCGGAGTTGAATACGACCCTAAGTATTTTTTGAGTGATTGATGTGATAGACCGCCGGTTACGATGCAGTGCGGCCTCTGCCGAGGCCGATGTGGCAGATGACTTTCTGTCCGACGGTCTGCCGACCGCCGGTTACGATGCAGTGCGACGGGTTCCCCGTCGTGCACGCGAGTGCTGTGCTACTACTGCGCGAGATGCCTGAGCGTAGATGAGTGATGGGTTAGCATCCTTAATCCTTAATCCTTAATCCTTCATCCTTCATCCTTAATCTGCGCCACGTGGCGGGTGTTTTTATATATAGGTGTAAGCGCATGGGTGGCATCGCTGGCAGGAACTATTGAGAATGTGCCTCTCATAGCGTGTCGCTCGCCTAGCATGCTGGTCACTAGGCCCATTGTGCAGCGTAGGTTTACCTCCACACAGGGGTCTATATCTATCGCACCGCCCTTGCGATAGAGCAGCATATCTACTCCCAGATAACCGCTATAATGCGGAGCTATGAGCCGTTCTATAACCCGTCTCATAGCCTCGTTGACTGCATCTATGCCAGAATAAAGGCTTGCAATCGCATGACGCAGCGCGCTTGGCTGATCCACGATGCCGCAGCCATACTGGCTCTGCTCGTCGCTCTTGAATACCGAGTAACCAGCAAACTGGCAACCATTTGCCGCATCGCAATGATATTCCAGCGCAAAGTCCAGCACCTTGTCGAGCGCTTCCTCACACAGCACGCTTCCCTGGCGTGCAATCGCCCCGGCACACCACCGCTCAAACTGCTCGGTGCCGGCATCGATGGCACGATACACGCCGCGCCCGCTACCGCTCCACGGAGTCTTGATGTAGCAACCGGGGTGGGCGAGTGCCCATTGCAGCACGTCGCTGCTATTGTCCAGTTCCACCGGGATAGGGGAGAAGTCACGATTCATCTCTTGCCTCATTGCCTCGTGCACCGTGATCGATGTGCGCCGGTGGGCAAGGTCGCGCACTGTGGCCATTTCCTCGGGCGAGGGCAGCAGTGACCTGTGCATACCAGCGAGGGCAAGCTCTTTGCACAGCGGCATGCTCCACCCCCAGGGCACGATTTCGATGTCGCGCAGTGCATGCAGCATGCTGGCGTCGATGGCCTCAACTTCCAGATGGCGGCTGTCAAGCCAACGCTGCGCCGCCTGGGCGTCGCGGGCAAGCACCATGCTTCCCTCGCTGGCAAGATACCCTGCCAGCAGTTCAAGGTCGTGACGCCACTGCAATGCCCATTTCGGGGCATTGTAACTGTCCTTGCCGCACCCCAGTGCCATGTCGTTCTCGGGGTTGAATATGTATAACTTGCGCTTCATCGTTGCAAAGTTACACAAAAAACGACAGTTTTTTCAACAATCATGACGCTATTCCCGAAAATTATAACTAACTTTGCACGGTTAAACAAAAAAACGACATAGAAAATGAAAGCATGTTTATATAAAGAGGTTGAACAACCCGTAAATCCCGTTGATGAGAAGCAGCTCGCTACAGCCGACCACAAGGCCGAACTCGTAGATGTACCCAAGCAGGGACTGTATCTCGTGAATTATAAGACCCTCGTGGGTCCCACTCTCATCGCTTTGGCAATTTTAGGCGTATGGGCGGTTGCAACCTGGTTGCTCTAATTCGTTGATTGATAAGCGAAAGTGATTTTCGATAAAATTTTTTCGAAAAAAAGTTGCGAAAATATTTGGTCAATTCGGAAAAACGTCGTAACTTTGCACTCGCAAAACGGAAATAAATGGTTCGCTAGCTCAACTGAATAGAGCATCTGACTACGGATCAGAAGGTTACAGGTTTGAATCCTGTGCGAATCACAAGGCGGAATCCAATATGGGTTCCGCTTTTCCTTATTATCTACCCAGAAAAGCTCACAAAAGCCCCCGATGATTGATAAATGTGATAAAAGTGATAAAGGTGATAAATCTGATAAATCTGATAAATCTGATAAATATGATAAAAGTGATAAAAGGGATCAGCGGATTTTTCCGGTTGGTGAAGTATAGTGAATCAGCGGTTAATTGACGACGGAGTCGTCACATTGCATCGTAACCGATGGTCGTAGACCGTCGGGTAAAGTAACACACCCCATCCGACCTCGAAGGGGTCGCACTTTTCCATTTAACTTTGCTTTTTCCAAGGAAAAACCATGCCTTTAGGTAAGGGATAAAAAGGTGATTAAAATAATATCACATGCTGTGGTAGCAAGTTATTTGCTGATTCACTCAACTTTAGCATTTGATAATAAATATTGCTAATTTGTTGTCCGGCAGGACAATACCTAAATAACCCCCACCGCCGAACGAAGTGGCGGTGGGGGAAGAAATGCAACACGCACTGCGTCCAGCAGGACGCTAATCGG
>NZ_JAZLLZ010000074.1:0-4373 GCF_045598405.1 Sodaliphilus sp. | reverse complement strand
AAAAGTGGTTTTTACTATAATCGCAAGACAAAACAAATCAGCCAAGCCCTTATCGCCCCATAGACAAGACAAAACCAGACTAAATAAACAATAATAACAGAACAAAACTACAACTGTATTTATGAACAGATTTTTCTCTCTTGTGATGGCACTTGCTATGTGCGCGTTCATCACAACACCCGCTTGGGCCGACAGTTTTAATGTTGACGACGCCCGCCGTGGTTATTTCATTCCCGATGGTGGTACTTACAGTGGCAAGAAACTCATGGTGCTCGACGGCGAGTTCGCTCTCCTGTGTAAGGCCAACCCTAGCTTCTGTGTTAATATCAAGGGTAAAGGTACGGCTGCCGGAACCACCGTCCAGGTTTGGACATTCAGCAATACCGACGCAGCATGCTACTTCAGGTTCATCCCCCTCACCGGCAACGACCTGGGTTACTACAACATCAAGGCAAGTTACTGTAACATGTTCTTGGATGTTTTGATGGGAAACGGATCAACTCCCGCCAGTGGCGATGATGTGCAGCTTTACTCGGTAGGTACTGCCGATGAGACAAAGTGGAAACTCGAGAAAAACAGCGATGGCACTTTCACTATCCGCAACAAGAAGAACTCCAACATGGTATTTGACATGGCTGGCGGCGGTGCTCCCAGTGACGGTAAAAACATCCAGATCTATACATCCAACAACTCGGATGCACAGAGGTTTTATCTCCAGCCTGTTTCGGGTGCGTTTGTCAACGATATTTACTTCAAGAACTATCTGTGCCAGAAGGGTTATGCCAAGCTGTATAACACCAGCAGCAAGACTGTTGAGCGTGATGCAAAGCTCAGCGACTTTTACACCAGCGGCAAGAAGGTGGTTATCGACTGCGAGGCTGTTACCGAGCTTGACAAGCTGGGCGAGTATGGCGACTACTGGACCGAGGGTACAGGAAACTACTCTAAGCACTTCCAGGGCGTTAAAGACCTCATTGGTATCGAGTACTTCACTAATCTCAAGAAACTCGACATGAGCCGTCACATTCCCGGTGATGACTACAACAACTACGGAAGTAATTATTCACGCCTGAATCCCTCTGGTGTCAATCTCCAGTACAACACTCAGCTTGAGTATCTCAACCTTGACTATGCCGATTTCAAGACTGGTGCACTTCTTTCAAGTTCGCACATCTACGACTTGAAGAAACTCACGTTCCTCAACTTGAGCAACAACTTCTTGGAGGATATTGACCTTGACCAGTTCCCCGCTCTTGAGCGTTTCCAGGCATGCCACAACTTCGACCTGAGAACCATCAAGGCCAATAACACAAACGAGAACATGAAGGAGCTCGCAATCTTCGACTCAATGTTTGGTTACAAAGACGGTACCTCCAACAACGGTGGCCTGCAGAACCTCGTGGACAAGTTCCCTAACCTCGTGTTCCTGCACGCATTTGCTACTCCCAACTATGAGCTAGACCTCACAGGTAACACCAAACTCCAGTCAATATGGCTGCTCAAGTCGGCCTATGGTGCAAATCAGGGTTACGTATATAATGGCGTCTATAACATTGTTACTTATAAAGACCACGCACTCGGTATGGACTGCGCCGATGGTGGAAATGCGGAAGGCACCAATGTGCAGATTTGGACCATCGATCGCAATACCACTCATCATCAATTCAAGATTGAATGGGTAAAGAAAGAAAACGACATTGACTGGTACGCAATCAAGCCCAATCATGACAACAGCAAGTGCCTTGATGTAAGCAATGCTTCTCCTAACAATGGAACCAATATCCAGCTCTGGACCTACAACGGCAATGCCGCACAGCTGTTTAGGTTTATCCGCAATGAAGACGGTTCTTTTAAGATCGTAAGCAAAGTGAATGGAACAAGCACGCTGGATGTAGCTGGCGGCAGTTTCAAGGACGGAACCAACATCCAGTTGTGGAGTGACGCTGGCGTTACAGCACAGAAGTGGGTCCTCCTTCCCATCGACTTGACCATCACCGCCAGCCAGAGCGGTAACGCGCGCCAGATTAGCAAAGGTCCTTGGCTCCACAAGCTCGACCTGAGCAAATGCGAAGAGCTGCGCGACGTTCATGTGCAGAACATGCACCTTGCTTCGCTCAACATCTATTCGCCCTACATCAAGAAACCACTCCCTGATAAATACAAAGACTGGACATTCTGCCGTGAGGTAACAAACGCTTCGCTTGAGTATGGTGCGGGTAAGTTAGTGCCTAACGTAGAAGTGAACAACAACTACCGCCACGTGAATGTCAATACATTCAAGCATAAAGACGAGAAAACAGGAAAGTGGTGCTGGATGTTCTACTTGCGTCTGGGCTATAATGGAAATGATGCAACAGAGGCAAGTTTGGTACTCAACAACCAGACAAGTTATTTCGAGACAATGACTCTGGACACTTATAGTAACTATCAAACATTGGGAAGCATGAGCCGCAAGGAATTCAAGATTGAGAACACCCTTGAAGAAGACTCTCTCAACTGCGATAGGATTTCATATTTCTATAATGCAAAGGAAATTGACAATATCAACAGCACAGGCTTGATGACGCATGATTTAAATGTTGTGAACGACCACACAATGTGCACTATTGAGCACGACGGCGTTAATCCTCCCATTGTGAACAATGGCGAAGTGCAGGATGCAGCCACATCGAAATTCCTTGAGCACTTCAGCAAGAAGGTCTATGGTAAGATCCTCCTCCTCAAGGCCGGCGTGAGCGACAATGAGCCTACCACTGTTCCCGACGATGTTCCCAAGGCTGTCTATTATGCTTACGACATGAACATGCTCCACCACACGCTGAAATACGCTCCCGCACGCAAAGGCGTCAGCGCTATGGAAGAAGGCGAACAGTCTGTCATGGGTGGCTTCTACTTCGACCTTCACTATCCCGTTACCTTCCAAGATGAAGGCATCGTGACTGCAATCGATGAGGTCAATGTAGAGAACAAGGAAGTGGCAAGCGTGAAGTACTACAACCTTGCTGGTATTGAGAACGACAACCCCTTCATGGGCGTTAACATCATGGTTGTGACCTATACCGACGGCACCAAGTCATCTGCCAAGGTGCTCAAGTAAAATAGCATACAGTTTAGTTTAAATCCGATAGTAACCGTCCTGTTGCGTGATGCCGCAGGGCGGTTCGTTTTTCCCCCTCTCGGGGAACTCTGACCTCTCGGGGAACTCGGGGAATTTTTTCTCTCTCTCGCGGATTGCGCAGATTGCGCAGATTGTATATTTTCAGCTTATTTTCAGTATATTTCAAGCGCAGCGCCATCTGCTTGATTTATTTTTTGACAGAAAATCAAAAGAAAATGAAATTATTCTAATTATTTTAATTTCTTTCAGTCAAAATAATACCCGCGAGATAGAAAAATCCCCGAGTCCCCCGAGAGGCAAAAATCTGCGCCATCTGCTTGAATTATTTTTTGACAGAAAAACAAAAGAAAATGAAATTATTCTAATTATTTTAATTTCTTTCAGTCAAAATAATATCCGCGCGAGAGAAAAATCCCCGAGTTCCCCGAGAGGTCAGAGTTCCCCGAGAGGCATAAATCTGCAATCTGCGAGAGAAAAATCCCCGAGAGTCCCGGGTTTTCGCGAAAAAACAGTAATTTTGCAATCAGAAATACCCCAACGGTAAAAATCGACGCTTCCTGAATGAAAAAGATACTTTTATATACACTTGCGACACTATGCCTCGCACTGGCGAGTTGCGACCGCACCTGCACCACAAAGGTGATGCTGGTCAACCAATCTGACTCCACAATCACCGTGTACCAGGGCGACAAGCCCGTAGCCAACGGACAATCCTTGCAGGCACCCAAGGTCAAGACGGCAACATTCTATTCACCCATTGCGCCACGCACCGACAAGTTTTTCTTCGTGAGCGAGTCAAAGGGGTTCAAATACCCGTGGGACACATTTGCCGCCCTCCTGAAAGACAACCGCGCCATCACACTGCGCACAGGCAACACACCCATCGACATCGACCTGCTCAATGAGAACACCTATACTGTGGTAGATGTCTCCAATGACTCCTACACAGTCCTGCTCACAGTGACCAACGAACACTTCAAAACCAAATAACCTCTCGGGGAAGTTTTCCCTCTCGGGGAACTCTGACCTCACGGGGAACTCGGGGAACTCGGGGAAATTTTTTCGTTTAGAGGCTCTTTGACTGAAAGAAATTATAAGAAATTATAAGAAATTCTTGTTGCGAGTTCTTTTTAAGACTGAAAGAACAGAAATAAAAAATTTTGAATAATTTCGGATAATTTCTTTCAGTTTTCACTCTCGGGGATTTTTCTCTCGCGGATTGCGCAGATTGCGCAGATTGTATATTTTCAGCTTA
>NZ_JAZLLZ010000073.1:0-2353 GCF_045598405.1 Sodaliphilus sp. | reverse complement strand
GGGCGGCTTGCCGACTTGATGCCCGAAGCCAACGCGATGCTCAAAGAGGCACATCCAGAGTGGAGCATCGCTTCGTGGGCATTTAGATTTGTGCGTAGCTTGCCCCAAGTGCAGGTGATTTTGAGCGGAATGACCACTCTTAATCAAGTTGAAGACAACCTTGCTACATTTAGCAGCGATAATAATTTCACTGAAAATGACCGCGAAATTCTTTTTGAGGCTGCTAGGCTGTTCAGGAGTCAAGTGCACATTCCTTGCACTTCGTGCAGATATTGCTGTGAAACATGTCCTTCGGAGATCAATATCCCAGAGTGGTTAAAGTTGTATAACAGGTCAAAAATTGACGGAGGATGGGTAATTAAACGATTTGGCGACGCTGTGGAATCAAAAGGCGTTCCTGCCGATTGCGTTGCTTGCCGCGAGTGTATAAAGCAATGTCCTCAAGGCATTGACATCCCTACGTTGCTTGAAGAGTTGACCGACGCCTTGCGTTGAAAAGTGAGGAAATTAAGTATCGGAATTAAAACTAATTACTTTACCTCGCAGAGTTTGCCTGTTGTACTATCAATGATGAAACCGCGCACGTTGACATCGCGGGGCATGAGAGGGTGGTTGACGATAGTGTCAACAGTTCGGCGCACACTGTCGTCGGTGTCATGAAAACCTTCAAGCCAGTGGTCGAGGTCGATGCCGCAACGCTTGATTGTGTCAAAAGTCTCCTCTGTGATGCCTCGTTCAATCATGTGGTGCTCAAACTCCTTAAAGCTCATGTGGCATGCGCCGCATGTAGTATGTGCCACAACCATTATCTCGTTAACCCCCAGCTCGTAAACAGCCACGAGGAGTGAACGCATAGCCGAGTCAAAAGGAGTGATGATTAGGCCTCCGGCGTTTTTGATGAGTTTTGCGTCACCGTTGCGAAGTCCCAGTGCGGCAGGTAGCAGTTCGGTGAGTCGTGTGTCCATGCACGAGAGCACGGCTAGCTTCTTCTCGGGGTACTTGGTAGCAAGAAACTTTTCGTATTCGCGTTTCTCGACAAACCGTTCGTTAAATTCTAAAATCTGGTCAATCATAATGATAAGTGTTTGCCTATGTATTGTCCTAGAACAAGAGCAAGAAAACCAATAGTTACGCTAATTACAACATAACTGGCGGCCCACAAAAGACCGTCGTTTTTTAATAGCATTCCGCTCTCATTGATAAACGTGGAAAAAGTGGTGAAACCACCGCAGAAGCCTGTGATAGCAAGGAGTTTGGTGCTGTCGTTCATGATTCCGTGCGTCCACTGCATGCTTGACAATATTCCTATGAGCAAGCATCCCACGATGTTGACCGTGAATGTGCCGTATGGAAACATAGACGAAGAAATGCATGACGCAGCAAGTCTAGAGACAAGGAACCGCAGTCCTCCGCCCATGAAACTTCCTGCACCGACTATTAAAAAATCCTTAAGCATGAAAATAACTTTTTTGCAAAGTTACAAAAAAGAGTGAATGGTTAATAACTTTAGTGGATAAATAGGCAAATAATTGCAAAAAAAATCGTAAATTTGCATGTTATAGGGCACAAAATGTCCGAGCGGTTTGAGACTGCATTGATTGGTGTTTATAGCCAATGTGTGATAAAATCACTGTTTTATGTCGTCTTAACGGATAGGCAAGTTTAATAATTTATTGAAATTAAGTTTGTTACTTGCTTGTGTTATCCTATGTGTAAAAGTTAATGATAATAGTATGACCGAAAAGGATTATATAAAAAATAATTTCCCTTTGTTGTCGGGAATTGATAGTCCGGCTGATTTGAAAAAACTCAAAGTGGAACAACTCCCTGCTGTGTGTCGAGAGTTGCGCAGTTTCATGATACATGAATTGTCAACTAATCCTGGCCATTTTGCATCGAGTATGGGTGCCGTGGAGATTGTCGTTGCGTTGCACTATGTTCTTGACACGCCCAACGATCGTATCGTGTGGGACGTGGGTCATCAGGCTTATGCTCATAAGATTATTACTGGCAGGCGTGACATGTTTAGTCAAAACCGCACTATGGGCGGTTTGAGCGGATTCCCTAATCCTAATGAAAGCGAATATGACACATTCATTGCTGGCCATGCATCTAATTCGATTTCGGCTGGTTTGGGTATGTCTATTGCGAGTGAACTAAGCAAAGATGTTGACCGAAAAGTTGTGGCTGTGATAGGCGATGCTTCTATAAGCGGCGGTCTTGCTTTTGAGGGCCTAAACAATGCCGCGATGCAGGAGAATAACTTGCTTATTATCCTTAACGACAATGATATGTCCATTGATCGCCCTGTGGGTGCATTGAGCAACTACATCACCAACTTATCGACATCGAA
>NZ_JAZLLZ010000072.1:0-17914 GCF_045598405.1 Sodaliphilus sp. | reverse complement strand
TCCGATTAGCGTCCTGCTGGACGCAGTGCGTGTTGCATTTCTTCCCCCACCGCCACTTCGTTCGGCGGTGGGGGTTATTTAGGTATTGTCCTGCCGGACAATAAATTAGCAATATTTATTATCAAATGCTAAAGTTGAGTAGTGTAGAACTCGGTGATAGGCTTGCGTTCGGGCTCTGATAAATTCTGACATGTTGATTTAGTTTAATCGTTATACATTTTATGATAGCAGATCATCTAATGATAGCTTACCTTGAATCGAAGAAGTGTACATGTTCTGTTTTATTCCCGAAGAGGCAATCATTGTAAGGCGAAGAGTTTTCTTTGTTCCTGTTACTTCTCGAAATAAATCCCTACGTTCACGCAGCCATTCTACATAGTCTTTCTTTAACTCATACTCGTGGTCAGAATATTTCATCTCGCATAAATCGATAGCTTTATCTCCACGATCTATTATCAAGTCAATCTGAGCACTTTGTTCAGTGCCACTGTAAGTCCAGGAGCATACATCGCTGGCAATGCCGGATATTCCAAGCGCTGTCCTTATTTGATTGATGTGAAGAATGCATACCTGTTCGAAAGCATATCCTGCCCATGCATTACGCTTACCTTCTTCCATATTACTCCAGGCGTGTTCATTCATGCCATGATAGTTTTTGACAAATCGTAGGTAGAAGAGCGTGTACATGTCTGAGAGTTGATACAACATATCCCTCTCTTTCTTTCCGAATGCCTGATAACGGCGAAGGAAGTCGCATTTTACTAGATTGTCTAAGGCTTCCGTAATCTTACCACTATCTTTTACCTTTAGATGATCAATAAGTTCTGACCTTGTCATTCCCTTCAGTTTTGTTGCTAGTACTTCAACGACACGCCTATACAAATTTGCTTCATTGAACAGAGAATTAAAGAGGAAATTGTACTCAGTTTTCAGTACAGCATCCTGACTAAAGAAGAGATCGTCGATGTTTTGCCATAATGTAAGCTCCGGTCGAAGAAGTGATAGATAAAATGGTGTACCACCGAGTATCATGTATGTGTCAAGAACATCTTTGCGCTCCCATTCAATATTGATACTCTTTAGGTATTCCTCTGTTTCTTTCAGTGTAAAAGGTGCAAGGCGGATTGGTCGGGTGACACGGTTGTGTAAACCTCCCTTATCGCCAAGCAGTTTGTTTGTCATCCATGTCGTTGCACTGCCACATACAACTAATTTTAAGCCACGACGTTCTGCAGCCCACCCATTCCAAAACAATTCAAGTGCACGTATGAAACCAGATTTCGGGGTGTCAAGCCATGGAAGTTCATCTATGAATATTACTATTTTCTCCTTTTCGCAAACAGTATCAATGTATTCACGCAATTGACTGAAAGCCTCAAACCAATCTTTGGGCTTTGTCCTTTTTACTCCGCTATATTTAGCAAGTTGTTCTTGCCAAAGTTTCAGTTGCTCGGATCGTGAAATCTTATATACACCTGTTGCATAGAAATCGAAAGACTCTGAAAAGAATTGTTTTACAAGGAAAGTTTTTCCAATACGTCTTCGTCCATAAACAGCTATAAATTCTGCTTTATCAGATTCGATGCATTTTGAAAGTATGTCTTGTTCATGCTTTCTGCCGATGATTGTACTTTTGTAAGCCATATTACCTTTATTCTGATTTTGGTTGCAAAGTTAATAAAACAAATCGAAAAACAAGCGATAGTAGGGCGGTAAACCCTCAAAAAAATGCGTTAGCGTCCTGTTATAGGTGGTTTTTGTGCGTTTTGTTTCTTGTTTTCGTGTCATATATAAAACAGTTATAGGGAAATTACAAAAGAGATTGAATCAACCATCTGAATGTTGAAACAATCTCTTTTGTAGTCAAAAGTTATTATTTGTCCCTTGCCTTCGGCTGTAGCCTTCCCACTGTTAGGGCGGCTTGGGGACTTGCACCCGTTAGAATACGTTCGTGCTGGGCGAACAAAAAGTTACACTTTCTTACGTGGAAAGTGTAATTTATGGAGTTAGATTTACCAGAAGAACTATTGATGTGGAATTATACAATATTGATTATCAAGCAAATAATAGCAACGCAATCATACAATTATTGACTGTTAAAAACACTTAACAGAAATATGTAACCTATTGACATGTAGATAGTTATAAGCTATTTACCGATGCAAAAGTGGCTAAAGATCTCACCGAGGACGTCTTGGGTTGTGATTTCGCCGGTGATTTCGCCTAGGTAGTGGAGGGTTTCTCGTATGTCCTGGCTCACGAGGTCGCCGCTGATGCCCATGTGGAGGGCGTCGATAGCACGTGCGAGGGCTTCTTTTGCTCTCACTAGGGCCTCGTAGTGGCGGGCGTTGGTCACGATGACTGCGTCCTCGCCCACGGCGGGCAGTGCTGCCGCGTCGAGGATGAGCTGCTGCAAGCGTTCCACGTCGCCCTCTTGCAGGGCCGAGATGGCGATGACGCGTGTGCCCTGGGGAAGGAGGTGCTGCAACTTAACGGCACAACCGAGTTGTGCCGCACACTGACCAGAATCCTGGGATGAGGGGAGGGATTGTGCCGTGGGAAGCAGGTCGGCCTTGTTGATGACTGCGATGAGTTGCTTGCCCTCGCAGCGGGGCAGTATCTTGCTGGCAAGGTCGGCTATCTCGCTCTCGCCTGCGGTGGCGTCGATGACCCACAGCACGATGCGTGCACGCTCGAGTGATGTCCACGAGCGCTCGATGCCCATGCTCTCGACGGTGTCGTCGGTATCACGCAGTCCGGCAGTGTCGATGAAGCGGAACATGGTGCCACCCACGGTGATAGTGTCCTCGATGACGTCGCGCGTGGTGCCTTGTATGTCGCTCACCAGGGCACGGTCGTCGTGCAGCAGGGCGTTGAGGAGGGTTGATTTTCCGGCATTGGTCTGCCCCACGATAGCCACGGGGAGGCCGTTCTTTATCACATTTCCAGCCTGATAGGAGTCGGCAAGCCGTGAGATGACGGCATGGATCTCGCCAGCCAGGGCTATGACACAGCTGCGGTCGGCAAAGGTGACGTCTTCCTCGCTGAAATCGAGTTCGAGTTCCATGAGCGAGACGAAGTGGATGAGGCGGTCGCGCAGGTCACTCAACTCGCGGCTGAACTTGCCACGCATCTGGTTCATTGCCACGCGGTGGGCTGCTTGCGACTGCGACGCGATGACATCGGCCACGGCTTCGGCCTGCGACAGGTCGAGCCGTCCGTTGGCAAACGCGCGTCGTGTGAACTCGCCTCCGGCAGCAGCACGGCAACCGGCATCGATGAGCGTGGACACGAGTTGCTGCTGTATCCACGTCGAGCCGTGGCATGCTATCTCAATCACGTCCTCGCCGGTAAACGAGCGCGGGTTGCGGTACAGGGTGAGCACCACCTCGTCGAGCAGGTTGCCCTGCGAGTCGATGATGTGTCCCAGGTGCACGGTGTGGCTATCGCACTGGTCAAGGGGCTTGCCTTGCCAGCGGGTTGACACGATGTCAATGGCACGGTCGCCGCTCACTCGCACCACGGCGATGCCTCCCATGCCTTGCGGGGTTGATATTGCACAGATTGTGTCTTGGTTCAGCGGATCGGTAAAGTTCATCGTCTTGGGGTGTATTCAGGCCATTGCTTAATGTTTTGCTTGCTCTCTATTGTCTGCTCCACGTCGTCGGGCAGGGCAGCCAGGAAATCGATGCCGGTGAGTCGTTCCACCTCGTCGATTGTGGTGGCATAGTTGGTCCATGAGCGTTCCATTTTGCGGTTGCTCATCACGAAGGCGATGGCCTTGTTGCTGGCGGGGGCATATACCACCTTGAAGAACTGCCCAGGCACGGCTATATCATGGTTCTTGCCGGTCATCTTGGGGTTGTCGTCCACGATGGGGCCAGTGAAAATCACCAGTCGCTCGTTCTCGGCGCCCCAGTTGTGTATAGCTTCCTCCATGTGCCGCCACTCACCGTCGTTGAGGTCATGGCGCTGCGGGCACATGTTGGTCATGTAGAAGCACTGCTTCATCGCCTTCTTGTCCCATCGCATGTCCATGGCAGGAGCCATGTGTCCGCGGTCGTAGCCAGAGTTCTTGTATTCCCACCAGTCGGGGCAGCCATCGACATCGTTGTCGCAGTTGAAGTCATAGTCGTCGCGTTTCTCGGCGTCGGGCGAGTTGGCCATAGCCACCTGTGTGTTGGTCAGCTCATAGGCCACGCAGTTGGGGATGCGCAGCGATGCGTTGAAATAGACCGTCATGTAGTCATATTCCACCTTTTGGTTGTCAACGTCACCGGGCAGAGTGATGTCGAGCAGCGACGCATCGCCCGTGGATTGGTATGCCCCGGTGCCGTCTTGGCGGGCAATGGCCTCGTCGTGAGCCTGTGTTGAGCTTGCAGTCGTGCTATCCACGCAACCAGCCAGCGCCATCGACGCAACCGCAAGATACAGATATTTCTTCATTTTTCTATTCAATTTTCGATTTACAGCACAAAGTTAACCAATTACTGCCACATATTTGCCCCTCTTCACACATAAAAATGCGTTAAATCGCAAAAAAATGCCTGTCGTGCCACTCTTTATCAATTATATTGTGTAACTTTGAAGTCAGTTTCAATTAATCATGCGTAAAGTTCACAAGTTATGGCAGTAAAAAACCTGAATGGATCATCGGTAAGTTTCAAGCAAGACGAGCTCATCAGTTTCGTTGAATCAACTCACACCTACACAGTAACCGGCCTGGGCGCCCTCACGCCTGTGAGCACAGTGATAGGCAAATTCTTTGAGCCATTCAACGCCGAGTACTGGAGCCTGCGCAAGTGCTGGGGCAACGAGGTCGAGGCCGAGAAGATGCGCGAGCAGTGGGAAGCCAACGGCGCCCAAGCAAGCCAAGCAGGCACATTCATGCACGCAACCATTGAGAACTACCTCAACGGCATAGAACCGGCAGAGCTCACCTGCAACGTGACCTACCACGGCAAGCACGTGAGCATGGACAAGGTTGTCAATATTTCACGCGAGTGGTCTTTCTTCAAGAAGTTTGACCAGGAAACGCGCTACACCCCGTTCCGCACCGAGTGGCGCATCTATGACCCCGAAAAGCTTGTAGCCGGCACCATCGACCTGCTGTGCTCGTGCGACGACGGCACCTACGAGATCTACGACTGGAAGCGCAGCAACAAGATCAACCCCGGCGAGGAAAACCGCTGGTCGAGCGGCATCAACGGGCTGGAACATCTCACCGACACCGCCTACACGCACTACTGCCTGCAACAAAACCTCTACCGCCACATCGTGGAAAAGAACTACGGCTTGAAAATCAGCCGCATGAACCTCGTGGTGCTGCACCCCGACTGCGGTGGCTACAAGATTATCCCCATCCCTCGCATGCAGCGCGAGGTGGACATCATCATGAACTCGCTTTGAAGCTTATTACAAATAAATGGGACAAACCATTAAAAAACCTATTATAAAGATGAAAAAAATTAACCTTTCTTTCGTTACTGTGCTTATCGTGCTTGCAATAAGCAACTTAGCAGCACAGGCAGCGCAATTCATGACTCCCAAGAGCGAGTTCCGCTCGGCTTGGGTCGCAACTGTGTGGTGTCTTGACTGGCCCGCCGAGGCTTCGCGCGGCACTGGCGAACTGAACGCCACCAAGATGAAACAACAACTTAACGTGCTGCTCGACTCGCTGCAACGCAACAATTTCAACGCAGTGAACCTGCAAGTGCGCTCCATGTGCGACGCATTCTACAAGTCGAGCTACGAACCCTGGTCAAGCTACATCAGCGGCGTGCGCGGTGCAGCTCCGGCGTTTGACCCTCTGGAATATGCAGTCGAGGAGTGCCACAAGCGCGGTCTGGAGTGTCACGCATGGGTAAACCCCTATCGTTTCTCAACCGGCAGCGACTGGAACACTGCCCAGGACCAGGAGCTCAAGAATAACGGCTGGCTGCTCACCGATGGTTCGACAACAATCCTCGACCCGGGCCAGCAGCGCACTATCGACCGCATTGTGGCCGTATGCAAGGAAATCATCTCTAACTATGACGTGGACGGTCTGCTCTATGACGACTACTTCTACCCCAACGGCATCCCCAGCAACAGCACTGCCGGCGACTACAAGGAGTGGCAGCAGAGCGGCACATCGATGTCGATAGGCGACTGGCGCCGCGACAACGTGAACCGCATGGTCAAGGCCGTGTATGACATGATTCAGGAAACCCGCCCCGAGGTGCGCTTCGGCATCTCGCCCGCTGGCGTTGCGGCATCGTCGTCGAGCGTGGCATCTAAATATGGCGTTGAGCCTTGCCCCAAGGGCAGCGACTGGCAGTATAACGGCATCTTCAGCGATCCTCTGGCATGGATGAGCAGCGGCACTGTGGACTACATGTCGCCCCAGGTTTACTGGACCACCGTGAGCTCAAGCAACCCCTTCGAGCCCATCACCAAGTGGTGGAACAAGATGGCGAAGACCTTCAACCGCCACATGTATGTGTCGCACTCTATTTCTAGCCTCAGCAAGAGCAGCAAGGGCACGGCTAACCCCCAGCCTTTCAGCTCCTACAATCAGGAATATCTCTACGACGAGTTTGCCAATGAGGTGGAAATCACCCGCAACACCAACCTTGACGGTGCTGCCGGCTCAATATTCTACTCTTGCAAGTACCTCTATGCAATGGGCGCTCCCGAAGCTCTTGCCAACTTCCTCAAACGCACCACCTACAAGCTCCACGCCTTGCCCCCCGCAATGCCTTGGAAGACTGGTAACAACCCTGGCCTCGTGACCGACCTTAAACAGGAAGGCACAACCATCAGCTGGCAAGGACACGAGAACGTGCGCTACACCGTCTATGCATTCCCCAAGACAATGGCTCACGAGAACTTCGACAAGAACGTGGAGTACCTGCTGGGCATGTGTTACGACACACAGTATGCCATCCCTGCAAAGTATCAGGAAAACTACCAGTATGCAGTGTGCGTGCTCGACCGCGTGGGCAATGAGTATGAGCCCGCGTTCCTGGGCAACAGCTACGACCCGCTGCCCGCACCCCAGCTTGTTTCGCCTGCCGGCGACGCACAGGTTTACGCACCCTTCGACTTCACATGGCAACCCGTTGAGGGCGCAACAAGCTACACCGTAGAGGTGGCAAGCGACGAGGCATTCTCTAACATCCTGGGCACAGCCACTGTGACAGAGACAAGCGTTTCTTCGGCTCTGATCAAGAATCTGGAGAGCGGCGAGCTCACTTACTGGCGCGTCCAGGCTAGCGCCGAAGGCTGGGCCAACGGCGTGAGCGAGGCCCGCTCATTTACCCCCATCCTGCTCGAGATCACCGAGCCTTTCAACGGTCAGAAAGCCCTCGAGACCACCCTCACCGTGAAGTGGAACGCTCCCGATGCCACTACACTGGCAACCGTGGCATTTGCTACCAACGAGTCAATGGAAAGCCCCGTTTACACTGCACAGGCAGCCGGCGGCGAGCTCTCCGTTCCTGCTGGCAAGCTCAATGACGGAACCAAGTACTTCGTGCAGGTTTCGCTTCCCTTTGCCGGACAGACACTCGTTTCACCCGTGAGCGAGTTCACCACCCAGGTGAAGGCTCCCACATTTGCTTGTCCCGCCGCTAGCGGAGCACCCGTCTATGGCAGCGACTACATCAGCGTGGTTCCCCAGCCAGAGGCAGTGAGCTACACCGTGGAGATCTCTAACAGCGAGACCTCATGGGGCCGCACACGCTTCATCCAGACAATCACCGACGGCGCTGTTGTCAACACTGTGGCTTCGGCTCTCAAAGTCAACAGCAAGCTCATGACAGACGGCACAACCTACTATGCCCGCGCCAAGGCCACCTATCTCGACAACGACGGCGCTAACCGCAGCACCGACTACTGCGCAATAGTTCCCTTCGTTTACTATGCCGAGAAGCCCGCCTTCAAACCTGGCGACGTGAATGGCGACGGAGATGTTGATGTGAAAGATTCAAACATCATGATCAACATCGTCCTGAACCATGATGACGCCAGCAAGTATGCCGGTCGTGCCGACGTGAACGGCGACGGTGTTGTCGATATATCCGACATCAACTTACTCATCAACATCATCCTGGGCAAGTAAAACAAGACTAAACGCGAGCTAGAATCTCTACGTGGTTATGTAGAGGTTCTAGCTAACTTATAACCACTACTCTATGAAACGTTCACTACTGGCAATAGCCGCTCTGATCACAACGCTTGCGGCAACCGCAGCGACACACACATGCCGATATTTCACCATCGACACTCCCGACGACAGCTGGACGGTGACACCCGACCACGGCCTGGGCGACATGGGTGCCCGCATGATGGTGTCGCGCAACGACGGCACGCAGGGACTCACCCACCTTGCTCGCATCGACTATGTGGACCGTCCGTTCACCCCGGCGAGTTACCTCACCGCACAGGTTGTGAACAAGCGTGACAACTTCACCCACAGCGCCATCAACATAGGCACCGTGGCCGACACCACCTTTGCCGGTTACAATGCCAAGTGTGTGAACTTTGACAAAGACGCTAACGGCAGCATCTATCACTTTGCCGCCATCGCATTCAATGCCGGATGGGGCACTTACTTCATCATCCAGGGCCAGCAGGACGATGCTGCAACCATAGTGGGACGCATCACCTCGTCGATAAAGCCTGTGGTTCCCGTCCAGCCCACCTCGCTCGCCCAGCTAGTTGCGGCCGGCAAGGAATCGCTGGCACGACGCAGGGCCGCGTGGGATGACGGAGGCGAGAAACTCATGGCAGTTTCGCTGCCCGACGATGCCACGGTGCAGCTCGACATCGAAGTGCCATTTGTCACCGCCGAGGCCATCGACCTGGCCACATTTATCCAGACCAAGCGCAAGAACTGGATCAAGCACCGCAAGGAAGTGGCGCTGCGCGACGGCATTATTGACCTAGCAAAGAAAGAAGGACGCAGCATCAAGTATGTCTATCGCGAGACCCGAGGCAAGGAAATAGGCACAATGGTTATACTCCAGGAAGAGATTAGAGATTAGAGATTAGAGATTAAGGATTAATCGAGTTATCGAAACTTCGAAAAAAAATATTATGGTAAAAGTTAACGATATAGTTAGATTTCTCAATGATGTGGGCGGTGGGCGCGTGTCGCGCATCGACGGCAAGACCGTCTATGTCGAGGACGAGGACGGATTTGAGCGCCCCGCTCTTGCTAAGGACGTGGTCATCGTGGGCGAGGCTGCCAGCAAGGCATCGGCCTATGAGCGTCCGCTCGACATCAAGAGCAAACTCGTGCAACCCGACGAACCAGTGAAACGCAAAGAGGTGGCGCCGGCGCCCGAACCCGTGATTGAGACTCCCGAAGGGGAGAAACTCAACATCATCCTCGCTTTTGAACCGCGCGAGATCAAGCACCTCAACACCACCACATTCTACACATCGCTGGTCAACGACAGCAACTACTTCCTGTATTTCACCTACATGACCCGCAGCGACCTCGACACGCAGTGGACGGTGCGCTACCACGGCATTGCCGAGCCCAATTTCATCGTTGAGCTCGACGAGGTGGGACACAAGGACCTGGGCAACATGACCCACGTGGCGGTGCAGTACATTGCCTTCAAGCAAGGCAAGGAGTTCGCGCTCAAGAATCCTGCGCTTGTGAACCGCAAGCTCGACTTCACCAAGTTCTACAAGCTTCACTGCTTCGGCGACAACGATTACTTCGACACGCCGGTGCTCACCATCGACATCACACGCAACGACCTTCCCACGCGTGAGATGCACATCGACAGCGGTGCACTCGAGACAGCCATGAAGCAAAAGAAAACCGACGAGCGCATTAACCGCAAGCCCATCTCGCGTCCCAACGAGAACCACCGCAACGAGACCATCATCCAGGACCTGCACATCGCTGAGCTCATCGACAACCTGGCAGGCATGACCAAGGCCGACATGCTCAACTACCAGATTGACAAATTTCACGAGGTGATGCGTGCCCATCTCAAACACACGGGCCAGCGCATCGTGTTTATCCACGGCAAGGGCGAGGGCGTGTTGCGCCAGGCCATCATGCGTGAGCTCAAGCGCCACTACCCCCACTGCGAGGCACAGGACGCCAGCTTCCAGGAATATGGTTTCGGCGCCACACAAATCACCATCCACCACAAGAAATAACGCAAGATATGATATTCTGGTTTTCAGGCACAGGAAACAGCCAGTGGGTGGCACAGCGGCTTGCCGCGACACTCAACGACACGCTTGTTGACATTGCCCAGGCAACACTGGGTCAGCAACACAAGTTCACGCTCAAACCCGGCGAGAGCATCGGTTTCGTGTTTCCCGTCCACTCGTGGGGACCGCCACCGCTGGTGTGCAAGTTTGCCCAGGCACTCCAACTCGACGCTTACACCTGCAGCACGCATTGCTACATGGTAGCCACCTGCGGTGACGACACTGGCCTAACGATGGAAATACTGCAAAAATCGCTGGGCAGCATCAAGCTCAATGCAGCATTCTCCGTGCAGATGCCCAACACCTATGTGTGCTTGCCAGGATTTGACGTTGACGACTATGCCACCGAGGGGCAGAAACTCATGGCAGCCAAGTCACGCGTCGAGAAAGTGGCAACAAGCATCGCCGAGCGTCGCAACGTCATCGACGTGGTGCGTGGCAGCATGCCGTGGGCCAAGTCGCGCATCATCAGGCCGCTCTTTGTGGCAGGTGGCATGAACGACCGCAATTTCCGCTGCGATGCCAGCACATGCACCCACTGCGGCAAGTGCGCGCAGCAATGCCCCTTGCGCAACATCACTCTCAACGCCCAGGGCACACCGCAATGGCAAGGCAACTGCACCATGTGCCTGCGATGCCTGCACAAATGCCCTGCCAGAGCCATCAATTATGGCACCGCAACGGTCAAGAAAGGACGTTACTATTTCAAAGACAAGAAGTGATGGCACGCTTTTTGCACAAGCGATAATAAAGATTTAATTCTATGAATAAGATACTCAAATGGGTGCGTAACATCATTATATTCTTCTTCGTTTCGACCATAGGCATGGTCGTTGCGTTCAAGTATATTCCCGTTTACTACACCCCGCTCATGTTTATACGCTGCGGCGAGCAGCTCTCCCGCGGCGAGTCTCCGCGCATTCAGCACAAGTGGGTGCCGCTGGAGGAAATGTCGCACAACATGCCGCAGGCCGTCATGGCAAGCGAGGACAACCTGTTCCTGCAACACAACGGTTTTGACATCGACCAGATTCTCATCGCCAGGCGCGAGGCACAGCAAGGCAAGCGCGAGCGAGGAGCCAGCACCATCAGCCAGCAGACGGCAAAGAATGTGTTCCTGTGGCCGGCACACAGCTGGGTGAGAAAAGGACTCGAAGTATATTTCACCGTGCTCATCGAGTGGGTGTGGGGCAAGGAACGCATCATGGAGGTGTATCTCAATAGCATCGAGATGGGCGACGGAATATATGGCGTGGCAGCCGTGAGCAAGGCCAAGTTTGGCACCGACCCGGCAGCGCTCACACCCAAGCAAGCCGCGCTCATCGCCGTGACCCTTCCCAGTCCGCTCACCAGAGACAGCGCTCACCCCACGCCGTGGATGAACAAGCGCAGCAACAAAATCATTGACCTGATGGGCAAGGTGACGCGATTCCCCTATCCCGAGGCCAAGGAGGACAACAGCAGCAAGCAGCAACCTGCCGACTCAAAGAAACATCACAAGAAAAAAAGCAAGAAAAAAAGGAAATAATACTTGCAATTCCAATAATTAGTATTAATTTTGCAAGCACAAACCATAGTGCACGGGGCACTAGCTCATCTGGTAGAGCGCAACACTGGCAGTGTTGAGGTAAGCGGTTCGAGTCCGCTGTGCTCCACAACAAATCCGGCTAGCAATAGTCGGATTTGTTGTTTATGGTGAGGGCTATTCAGGCACCGAAACCGTCTCTCCACCCTTAAAATTTTCTCTCGCAGATTGCGCTGATTGCGCAGATTATATATTTTCAGTTTATTTTCAGTAAATTTCAAGCGCAGCGCCATCTGGGTGATTTTTTGACAGAAGAACAAAAGAACAAAAGAAAATAAGAATATAAAATTGTTCAAATTATTTTAATTTCTTTCAGTAAGAATAAAATCTGCGCAATCTACGTTATCTGCGTGAAAAAAAATTCCCCGAGTTCTGCGAGTTCCCCGAGAGGCAAAAATTAGAATAATTTTCAGTAAATTTCAAGCGCAGCGCCATCTGGGTGATTTTTTGACAGAAGAACAAAAGAACATAAGAACAAAAGAAAATATATTTTTTTTAATTATTTTAATTTCTTTCAGTAAAAACTTCCCCGAGTTCCCCGAGAGGAAAAAATTTCTTCTAATTTCGAATAATTTCTTTCAGTAAGAATAAAATCTGTGCAATCTGCGTTATCTGCGTGAGAAAAAATTCCCCGAGTTCTGCGAGTTCCCCGAGAGGTAAAAAGATATGCGTGAGGTTATCGTGCAGGGTTCTCTGATGGGCGGTAGTTCACTAGGTACACTTGCTTGCGGGCACGGGTGATGGCGGTGTAGAGCCACCGCTTGTAGTCGATGGTGCTGCACACGTCGGGCATGATAGCGCCCATGTCGATAAACACATTGCTCCACTGCCCGCCCTGTGCCTTGTGGCATGTCACCGCATAGGCATACTTCACCTGCAAGGCATTGAAATAAGGGTGTTTCTTCAATTCTTTGAACTTGTTGCGCTTGTCGCCAGGCAACTCGGCCATCACCTCGTTAAACAAGCGGTCGCCCTGCTCCCGGCTCAATGCCGGAGAGTCGTTCATCAGGCAGTCGAGAACGATTTTGGCATCTACCTCAATGCCATCATGGTCGGGGAACTCAAGCGTGACATTTGCAAACTGCAGTCCATAGCGGTGTTCAATCTCGCCCCACACGCGCCTCACGCGCGCCACGTCGCCATTGGCAATGAAATCTATCTGCTCATAGTCCTCGGCCCAGAAATAATTGTTGCGTGCCACGAGCAGCATGTCGCCGCTCACTAGCAGGTCCTCGCGGTAGAGTATCGTGTTGCGTATTCCCTGGTTGAAGAGCATGGCGCGCTTGTTGCTGCGCGTCACCACGATGGTGTCCTCCATACCGTCGCGGTCGTAGCAGTCGCTGATGGTTTCAAGGAGGAATTCGCTCGACAGCGCCTTGATGTCGCTGCAACCGTCGAGGGTGAGCGACGGTGCGTCCACGTCGTCCATCGACTGGCGCACAATAGTGGCATTGCACAGTATGCCCGACTCTTGCGACTGACGGGCTATCTCACGCAATCGCATGTGGAAAACCGTGAGTCCATAGCCTTCAAGGAAACCCAGGTTGAGCGCCGGACTGTCAACCTGTCCCACAGGAGGCAGCTGGGCATCGTCGCCCATGAGCAGCACACGGCAGTTGTGCCCGTTATACACATAGGACAGCAAGTCGTCGAGCAGGCGACCTGTGCCGAATGAGGCTATGCTGTCGCCCGATGTGTTAGCTATCATCGAGGCCTCGTCAACGATAAACAGCGTGTTTGTGTGCTTGTTCTCGGCCAGGTTGAATGCCGAGCTGCCATATCCCGATTGGCGATAGATCTTGCGATGTATCGTGTAGGCCGTGTGGCCCGAGTACTCGCTGAACACGTGTGCGGCACGTCCGGTGGGGGCCAGCAGCACGCACTTGATTCCAGCCACCGACATGGCCTTGACCACGGCACCCGTGAGCGATGTCTTGCCCGTGCCGGCATATCCGCTCAACACCATGAGCGACCGCTCGGGCGAGCAATGCAGGTAGCGCGACAGCGCCACCACAAAGTCCATCTGGTCATTGTTAGGGGTGTAGGGCAAGTGCTTCAGCACCTCGAGTGCAAAGGCCCGTATCCTGTCATCATCGATGTCGGAGAGAGTGTGTATGGGGTGTGAATTATGCATCGTTGTTGCCGGGCATGAAACGCGAGTCGTCCTCCTTGTCTTTCTCTACGGGAGGCAATGCTGGAGGTTGCACGGTGTCGTCTTGCTTGGGCGCTTGTTGGGTCTTCGCCTTTGCAGTTTTGCCCTTCTTAGCTTTAGACTCAATCTTGGTCCACTCGTCGCGCACCTCGTCGCCCAGGGCCTTGATGTGCTTGCGGCTGCCCTCAATTCCCTTGTCGATTGTGTCGTCCACAGCGCGCTCTATCGCCTCATTGAACTTGAAAGGCATGAGCGAGATGATTGCGGTGATGAGCGATGCAGCAGTCACCGAGCAGCTGCTGATGAACCCCACGCCGAGTCCGGCAATGGCAAACCCCTCGCCCAGGTCGTCGGTGGGTGTGACTTCGGGCTGATGGGCAAGAGCGAACTCGTGGAAGTTAGAAGCAGTGTAGAAGAAGAACAGCCATGCCGCGATGAGCACTATCGACACAGCGCTCCACACCTTGCTCTTGAAGCAATTAAGCCTGATGGCAAGAAATCCTGCGATGAATGGCAGCAGGGCAAACAAGATGCCTCGCACGCTGCCGGTGCGTGATATGAGTCCTGCGGTGAACTCAAAGCCATTGAGTCCTCCCTGCAAAGCGATGTCATAGAACGGGAGAAACACATAGCACACAAGAGCCACTGCAAGCAATATATTTGTGATGGGTTTCATATATTTCTAACTACTTTGTGGTGCCTAATATGGCACAATAATATGCGAAGATACTAAAAATACCACAATCAATACCTATATAGACACAATATTTAGTATTTTTTAGTAATGGTAAAATATTAGGGTAACTACACAGCAATGGTATTTTGGATGATATCCCCGCGCAGATCTCACTGATAACACTGATTTAATAATAACTGAAAGAAATTAAAATAATTAGAATAATTGAATATTTTTACAACAACTCGCAAACTCTACACCAACGGAACTCCCCGCGCAGATCTCACTGATCTTTATAATTGAAATTATATTAACAATGAAAGGCTAAAAGCCGACGCAGAACGCAGCGGTAAACACTTTAGTATCAATAGCATTTTGTGCAGTGATATTAGCACCGCTGGTCACATGTTAAGACAAATACCAATAAAAACATTGAGTAAAATTGCTCAATGATAAAAAAGATACCACCAAAAGGGTTGATTTTATCAAATTTTATTTGTATTTTTGCCGTATCATGTTATGTTTTACTTGTTTTCTTTTAGCAACACTAAGACAAGTAAAAACCACGACATGATAAAACCTTGGTAGCTTTTTATCAATCAGAATATTACACAAAACAACAACAAAAAGTGTTGCGGATTTATGGTTTATCTAATATGAACTACACAAAGAGTATTTCTCACGCAATAAAATCCTTCTGGGAAACTAAAAAGAAACAAGGCAATGTTCTTGCTGGCAAACAGCTTGACGCATTCCTTGACCTGCTGACTCGTGTAGCAGTTGACGCTGGTGTACCAAAGGAATGTATCTATCTGAAGAACAATCATATCCCTGGATATTTTAGAGCTACCAAGGATTGGGATTTACTGATTATATCGCCCAAAGGGAACCTTGTTGCTGCCATAGAGTTGAAGTCACAGGTAGGCTCTTACGGCAACAATCTGAATAACCGCACCGAGGAATCTTTAGGCTCGTCAGAGGACTTTTGGACTGCATTCCGCGAAGGTTCCTTCCGTTGTTTGCAATCACCATGGCTTGGCTACATAATGGTTGTGGGTAAGGATGAAAATTCTATGCGCATGGTTAAAGTGAGCGAACCGCACTATGAGGTTCGACCAGAGTTCAAAGGAGCTTCTTATCTAGACCGATACAGAATCCTCTGCGAGCGTCTCGTACTTGAACACAAATATAGTGCTGTAGCCTTAATTGCCACTTCGGGCAAGAATCATTACGAAAGCCTTTGTGACAAAATCTCCATCGAATCTTTCATCAATTCTTTCCGTGGTCATCTTTTAGGATTAGAAAATGAATTCAACATCTAAAACATACGGCACACGAAGCAATGGAGGTCAACACGGAGATGTGTTTACCAAGCCCTGCGTGGTTGACTATATGCTTGATATGGTTGGCTATACAGCCGACAAAGACTTGTCGATGACATCCATTATGGAGCCCTCATGCGGCGAGGGTGAATTCATCATCTCCATCATCGCGCGTTTGGCAGAGTCGGCATCACGTTTTGGTTTTGACATCAACGAAGCATACCACCGCAACGTCAACGCCTCTGATCTTGACGAAACAAAAGTGTTGCGGTGTACAGAACGCATCAAGGAAGCTTTTCCAGAGATAAAGAATCCTGGCATTAAGATAATTGTTGAGGATTATCTGCTTGCAGAACACGCACCTGTTGATATTGTCATTGGCAATCCGCCATACATCCGTTACGAGCAAATTCCCGCAAAAAAACTTGATGTTTACAAGAGTCGATTTGCTACGTTTTATTATCGTACTGACATGTATGTGTTGTTTTTCGAGCACTCGCTAAAACAACTAAATCGAGGCGGTAAGCATTGTTTTATTTGTGCCAATCGATGGATGAAAAATCAATACGGAAAGAACCTCCGTGAATTGGTGGCACGTTATTACAACCTCACTACCATCATTAATATGGAGGGAGCAGATGCTTTCGATGAGGAAGTGCTAGCCTATCCTGCTATTACACTAATTGAAGACAGAAACGGAAATGACAAATTGAAATTTGCAGAAACTAAGCGTGTAGAAGAACTTCGCATGCTCAAATTTTGTAAGTTGGCAGCACCTGAAGATAACGATTGGAGCAGTGTGTTCAATACAGTGGCGCAATCCTCTACATTCAGTTTAATCGAAGAGCAAGGTTTCAAGATAGGTATCGGTGTTGCGACGGGTGCCGACAACATCTTCATATCCAACAACATCAAAGGACAAGTCGAGGACGAGTTGCTAATACCATCACTAAACGCCCGAGACCTACAAGGCGACACTTTGCAATGGGGTGGTAGATATCTTTTGAATCCTTACGATGCTAATGGCCGACTTATTCCTTTGGATGCTTACCCTAAGGCAAAAAAGTATTTAGAATCACATCGCGAACGATTGTCAAGCCGACATAAAGCATCGAAAAATCCTACTGCATGGTATGGCACGATTGATAAGATTTCGCCATCATTGCAATCTCAGCCAAAGATTCTTTTGCCTGACATTTCAAGAAACTCGTATGTGTTTGTTGATGATGGCGAGTACTACCCATTGCACAACATTTACTATATTATAGGAGGAACAAAACAACAGCTCCAACTTCTTGCTGCTCTTTTGATGTCTGATTTTGTACGTACTCAGTTGAATAATGTAACAAACAAGATGAATGGAGGGTATGCTCGTTGGCAATGTCAGCATTTGCGCAAGCTTCATATTCCAACTATTTCTGCTATCAGCAGTTCTCTTGCATCTACACTCCTCAATTGTTACCAATCTGGCAATATAGACGGTATAAATTATTATACGCAAGAAATTATCAAGAACGAAAACGCTAATCCCATAATGAAAAAGAAAACAGTTTCGAGCAGACAACTAACATTAGATTTTGATTTTACATAATTTAAGAGCGTATTCTTCCTTTGTTAACTATTCAGCAATAGAACTCCCCGCGCGGATCTCACTGAACTCACTGATTTTTTCATTGAAAATATATTAACAATTAGAGGCTGAAAGCCGACACGCACAAAGCTTGCTTTGGGCACATAACCCCCACCGAAGGGAGTGACACGACTGCCGGTGGTGGGTGTGAAGTGTAATAAAATCGCGGTTGAAGACCGCTACCTCGAAACGTGCAAGGTTGCGGTCCTCAACCGCAGTTTAGTGTATCGCGTTTACCCTGCCCTGCCTCCGCTTGCGCTCAGTTAGGACAGGGTTATGTGCAGAACTGCGTTCTGCGTGTCGGCTTTCCGCCTCTCTCTGCCTT
>NZ_JAZLLZ010000071.1:0-6257 GCF_045598405.1 Sodaliphilus sp. | reverse complement strand
TAGGACAATATCTAAATAACCCCCACCGCCGAACGTAGTGGCGGTGGGGGTATAGGTAAACCGCAAAAATGCGTCCAGCAGGACGCTAATCGGAACAAATTGGTGAGACTCAAATGGTTCCATATGCTAAAGTTGAGTTATTAAAACAAGTTTCGCTATGATTACACTGACTCAAGTTTTGGATGTTGAAACAGTTTGAACTCTACCAGTTTCAATATCCAAAACTTGAACATTGTTTAACTTTAAGACCGCAAAGCCCCGCTTCGAAGAAAAACAATGTAATTATTTGCATTCTAAATATATAATGTGTAAATTTGCAAACTGAAAAGCCAAATAAAAAAAACAGATGAACAAAACAATTAAGCAATTGTTGCTTTTGTCACTCACGGGTGTGTTTACTACATTAAGTGCCCAAGCCCTTGAGCGAGACAGCGACGGAATCTACCTCATCGGCTCTACTGCCGACTATGAGGAATTTTGCGATTTAGTTAACAAGGGCGACACTTATGCCTCGGCGCGCGTGACTGCCGATGGCATTGTTGTTACCCGCAGTATTGGTGTGGGCGACCGCGAATACCACTTCCGCGGCAAGTTTGACGGCCAGGGCCACACCCTGACGCTCAACGGAGTTCCTTTGTTTGAGAACACCCAGCATGGAAGCGTTATCAGCAATGTAAACCTCACTGGTAGTATCACCACTACAGGCGAGTATGCCGGCTCGCTCATCGCCCATGCAGTGAGCCCCACAATTGAGAATTGCAACAGTGATGCCACTATCAATGCCACCGGTGCAATCAAGGCTGGCGGCTTAGTGGGCAACAGCCGTGGTACCGCCACTCTCACTGGCAGTTCTTTCACCGGCCAAGTCACTGGAGCCGAAGAGAATGCCGGACTCATAGGTTGGAACCAGCACACCGCAATCATCAGGGATTGCCAAGCCGTGGGGGCCAACACCCTCGCCGGCAACCTCGTGGAGGGTGCCAACATCGTGGAAAACACTCTGCTGGGCGACCGCGAAGTGGCAATGGCAGTTGAGACAACCGACAGTGTTGCCGCATCGACGGCGGCTAAGGTAGCACCCATGGGTACTATCGGCGCCAGCTTTGATGGTATAAACTATTCGTTATCTGAGAGTTCGCGCCATGCAGCGGTAATCGACGTGAGTCCCAGCTTACTTTCAGTGAAGGTGCCCCCCACTGTTACGTTGGACGGCGTGGAATATATTGTGACTGATGTCAACTCTATGAACGGCGGTAAAAACATGGAAAGAGTTGAAATTCCGAATACCGTAAATAAGATTCACAACGACGCGTTCAGAGAATGTACAAAACTGGAGGATGTTATCTTTGCCGATGGCACCACAACACTTGATTTGGGATTTAATGATTACCCATTCTTTGACGAACAGTTGTTTGAGTTCTGTCCTATTTACTACGTGTATATAGGTCGCAACCTCTCATGGGACAAAGACGAAGATGAGCCATTTGAAACCAGAGACAAACTGAAATATATTGAGTTTGGTCCTCGCGTGACCGTCGTGGGCAACAGCAACGGAGGGTCGGATGGCGAGAACCAGCTGTTCAACGGCTGCTACCATGTGACGGCGTATTACTTATTTGGCGATGAAGAAAGCCTGGGCAGTGAAGTTACATTCTACTGCAGTGAGGGTATGTCGTCTGCTACACATGCTTACATCGGTCGTGACATCAAGGCAAGCAAGTACACCGAGTTTACAGTCCTTGGTTCAGGCTGGGGTATCAGTGATGAGCTACTCGAAGTGAAATATGGTCCCTATGCCACCTATGTGACATCAAAGATGTTTAGCGGTATCGCCGCCACCCCCAACAATAAATTGAATGTCCTGTACTTAGAAGAAGCCACTCGCCTCACTACCATTAAGGAGCGCGCGTTTGCCGACTGCGACAAACTCGAGAAAGTTGATTTCAGCAACACATCACTCAATACCATCGAGAAAGAAGGTTTCTATGACTGCGACAAACTTGCAAAAGTTGACTTTGGCGTTACAGTTGAATACATAGGTCAGAGTGCATTTGACGACTGCGGCCTTACCAGTGTTATCCTGCCCGGCTCTGTCAAGTGTCTTGGTTATAAGGCATTCTATGACTGCGACGAAATGACAAGCCTTTCTATCATGCCTGGTGAGGGTGAACTTTTATGTAACTGGGAGGTTGATGGCGATCTCGAAGCACGCACGTTTGACTCATGCGGTAACCTCAAGAAACTGTACTTGAATCGCACCCTTACTTACAATGAAATAGGAGAAAATGCATCTCCTTTCTATGACAGCTACTTTGAGGACATCGTCATCGACAACAATGTGACCCAGCTGGGCGAGTATATGTTCAAGCACAGCAACAAGCTCAAGTCGCTGTTCATAGGTACCGGCATCTCATGGATACCCAACACATGCTTTGAAAAAAGCACCGAGGTTACAAATCTGCACATCGCCGATTCAGAGTCGCCCATCATGCTGGGTAACTCTATCAGGGATTTTATGGTAAGTACATTGTATTTGGGCCGTTCTGTAACTGATGTGAGCCAGCTTCCCAAGTGGCAGGGCACGCTTGAAGTTGTTGAGTTTGGTGACAATGTGAACGTGGTTAAGACAAACTCTTTTGACGTATATAACAACATCAAGCTGTTAAAACTGCCCGCAGGAATTACCGTTGAGAAAAATGGATTCGTCGGATGTGGCATTGAAAGTATATATATAAAAGGTGATGCAACGTTTAAGAGTTATGCTTTCTATGGCGTTAACAACATCCAGGAAATGACGGTTCTGGGTAAGCTCACAGTTGAAAGACACGCTATTTATCCCAGTGTGGACGATCTCAAACCTATCAAGTCGCTCAACGTGTTCTTCAAGGAAGACCCAAAGGATGAATCAGATCCCGAGGCCTTCCCCCAAGAATTCCTGAATCGCACCGTGCTCACCAACCTCTACGACACTCCCTACCAGAAGGTGGACTTTACTTGTCTGCCCTGGAGCGGATTCAAGAACCGCAGTTCAATGACTGCCAACGACTACACTCCCTCTACCGAGGTAGTTAGAAACGGTGACTATGACCATGCCTTCTTCCGCAACGAGCACAAGGCCGACAATTTCTTCTGCATCACCATGCCGTTTGCCGTGAGCAACTATTACTTCGGTGCCGACGCCGAGGTCTATGAATACAGTGCCTGGGGATTTGAGAAGGACGTTGATGACGAGGCGATGACATTGACCACAAAGGAGAAAGAAGATCTTGACCGTGGACAGTACTTCTTTACTAACCAGCGCTACCTCATCAAGTCGAAACATGGCGACAACCTCGTTAAGGGTACCTTTAACCAGTTTAACACTAAGCAGGTTAATGTTAATTTCCAGCCTGCCATGTACTCTGACCTGGGACCGACCCTCTTCTATGTTAGCGGTAAGGACGAGGTGATCAACCCCAGCATGGGCAACCTCTATGTCCTGGACAATGGCTACCTCAAGAAGGTGAATGGCGACTATAATTTGCCAGCATTCTCTGTCGCTTTCATGCCCGATGCAGAGAAAAAACTCCACTTCATCGACAGCAAGACTAGTGAAAAACTCATTACCGACGATAAGGACGTGACAACAAGAGAAGACCTCATGGGTTATGTGTCATTCTACAGCGAGGAGAACAGCTACGCTGTTGACGTGGAGGCAGAGGTTTACACCGTGAGCCAGGGCGCCGACGGACTTGTGTTCAACCTGGTTAAGGATAACGTAGTGAGCCAGGGCCAGGGTGTTGTCATCAAGTACAAGCGTGGCGAGACTTTCAACATGCAGATTGTGACCAACCCCAGCACCGACACCGAGGCTTACCAGGCTAACGTGCTCAAGGGCGTGGAAGTAGATACTCCCGTGAGCGACCTGGGCAATATCTATGTTCTGGGCAAGGCCGAACTGGCAGTAGGTTTCTATCCCTATTCAAGCAGCAACGTTCCAGGCGCAGGCGCAATGCTTCCGGCTAACCGCGCTTACATCGATCCCATGGACGTGGCTCCCGATGCTCTGCCCTACGTGATAGACTACGATGTTCCCACAAGCATCAACGGCATCAACGTGGACGGCAAGAACTCTCGCATCTACGACCTGAGCGGACGCCGTGTGTTCAACCCCGAGAAGGGTGTCATCTACATCAAGGATGGTCAAAAATATATTCAAAAGTAAATACTGAACGACTATGAAAAAGATATTTTTAGCAATAATATGCCTCGCCATGTGGACAAGCCAGGCAATGGCTGCAAGCAACAGCGAGGAACAGATGGAGAAACTCACCCGCGAGTTTCTTGCCCACTACAATGGCGAGCTGCCCCCAGGCACCAGTGTGAGTGCCGATAGCACCGAGATCAATGTGGACTTGCAAAAGTTCCTTGCCGACCCAGTTGCAAAGCGCTACTTTGAGCAGATGGGCAAGGTCCTCATGGCCGAGAAGGCTGTTGACACCGAGATGAAGGTCGAAGTTAATGACCTTAAACTGGAAGAGGTGCCAGTGACTACACAAGCGGCAATGAAAGCCAAACGAGGTGTGAAGCGCAAAGCTGTCACTGCTCCTATCCTCACGTATTGCTCTGCCATCCCCTATACTTATATGAGCGTTGATGGCGAGAACAACCCCATGCGTGTGTCGAGTATGATGTACCGCCCCACCGCTTTCCAGTTCAACCTGAATGCTAAGTTGGGTGTAGGTAATATCATATGGGGAATCGGTTTTGCAATAATTGACTTAGTAAAGGGCGCATGGAACGCCGTCTTTGGCTATACATTCGACTACGGCATTTTGGGGTGTCACCCCACTGTGACCACGTCTATTGAGGCTCCCACAGGCAAGAGGCCGCTTGACGGCGACATCCAGATGTTCTGCTCCGACTATGCCCTTGTTGTGTGCCCCGACTATTGCGGCTACGGCATCTCTGACTACAAGCAGCACCCCTATTTGGTGCAAGGTGTCACTGCACGCAATGTCGTTGACGGCTACATAGCCGCGCTCGACCTTGTCAATGACAAGCGCATTTCGGGCGCAAGCGGCAGCTGGTCATTTGCAAGCGATTTCTACACCGACCTTATGGGTTACTCTCAGGGCGGCAGTGTGGCACTGTCAACACTGCGCTACCTCGAGAGCGGACAGGTGAGCGACAGCGACCTCAAGCGCATCAACCTGCGCAATGTCTATTGCGGCGACGGCCCCTACTCTCCCAAGGCAACTGTCAAGCAGTATGTGGACTGGTCCAACATGGACGATGAGAAATACAACAAAATGGCTTACCCCTGCGTGCTTCCCCTCATCGTGCAGGCTGCCAAGCAAGCCTACGACAACGACTGCATGCGCACCGTGGAACTGGACGATTACTTCACCCCCGAGTTCCTGGGTACCGGCATTGTTAACATGCTCGACTCAAAACGTGTCACTACCGAAGAGCTTAACAAAGTCACAACTCAAGCAGGTACAGTCAAGGTTGCACAAATCATGAGTAACAATTTCATCAAGCAGGCTGAAGTATTAGACTCGGCAACTAACACCCTGCGCACGATGAATGTGTTCAACACCGAGAGCAACGAGTACAAGTGCCTCTTGCGAGCAATGGAATACAACGACCTCACCAAGGGCTGGACACCTCACCACCCGCTGCTGTTCATGCACCTGGACGGTGACCTCGTGGTGCCCTACTGCAACATGCTTGAGGTGCAGAAAAACCTGCCGCGTGACCCCAGCAAGAAAATGGTGTTCACTACCCCTTATGAGGTTAAGGACCACATGTCGCTGATATGGGGATTCATTTCCGAACATGTTAAGGACGTGTTTGATAATCCCGACCACAGCAAGATGGGTACGTTCTTCTACATAGCAGCCGCAGCAGGCGCCTTTGAAGAAATGCTCAGTGAATAACCGCAATATAGGTCCAAAGATAATTACCCGAATCGTGCAACACTCACAGCACGATTCGGGTAAATTTGTTTTAAATTGAGACATTATTCTACTCGTATTTTTACGTATTTTACGAGTAGAACTGGTAAACATTAGATAAAAAGAACCGTCCCCGCTATCTGGTTTTTGCCACGTAACTATTCAGCAATAGAATTTTGCAGAGTCCCCGCTCAGACCTTATTAAAATCTTTCTCTCGCACAAAGCATAAGGCAAAGAGAGGCTGAAAGCCGACACGCAGAACGCAGTTCTGCACATAACCCTGTCCTAACTGAGCGCAAGCGAAGGCAGGGCAGGGT
>NZ_JAZLLZ010000070.1:0-4793 GCF_045598405.1 Sodaliphilus sp. | reverse complement strand
AATTTGAAAGGTTATTGGTTATTGTTTATTGGTTATAGAAATGTTACCATTATAGCATTTGGGAAGTTAATAACCTATAGTATCAAAACATACACTTCATTAACCTTTAACCAATAACCTTTAACCACTCAAGTTGAAGCTAGCGAAACTTGAGTAAATTATATGTTCGGTTCCTGTTAGCACCATGAGCGGCGACATACCCCATGCCGACGAGTTGCCGCAAATATCGCTTCACCGTTGTAGCCGGCATACCCACTTCTTGAGATATAGCAACCGAAGTAGAAAACTCTTTGTCGGCCAAAAATACTAAAATATCGGCCATTTTATCGGCCAAAACGGGTTTTATCGACCATTTTTCGGCCATTTCCTTGGCAATAGTCGGTTTATCGACCACTTTTATTCCTGTTGACCTAATGTAGGAATTGATATCGCTGACCATGTGGTGACAATGAATTTCAGCCATACAATTAATGAACAACTCTATATTGTCATCCTCACGAGCATCTACTAAAGCTTGTATATATTTGGCCTTATCCTCTTTCTTAACCTTAGAAGGCAGCACGTCGTATTCCATCTGAATAAGATTCATTAACAGACGTGACATGCGCCCATTTCCGTCGGCCCACGGATGAATAGTTACTAATTCATAGTGTGCCCAAAAACTTAATTCATAAACAGCGGGAATATCATTAACATCCACAGTTTTGCGCCTCCTGTTTAATTCTTCGCAAAATTCTTGGAGTTTGGTAGGGACTTTAAGATAGGACATATAGGACCGTCCTCCAACACCTGCAGTAACATTGAGTTTGCGCAAATCGCCTTGTGCCGATGAAAAATCACCTTCTATTGTATGATATTCATTTCCTGTATTAGCCATAACCATTGCCGATAATTTTTTTAACCAGTTCACGGTAATGGTTTCATGCGCTTTTATCCACTCACGCCCATAATCATAGGCCCTCTTGAGGTCAAGGTTCATTTGTTGCTCAATAAGAGACCGTTTGTTTGACGTGATACCTTCATCAAAAAGTAATTGTGCTTCAATTTCGGTTACAGTTGACCCTTCGATTGCAGTAGAGTGAGCAATAATGGAGTACAGATAAAACTTTTCATAGTCTATCTGTCTAGATATCCCCATATCACGATACCGTTTGAGGATTTCACATAAGTGATTTTTCAGATTATCGTGCATAATGATTATTGCTAATACAAATATATCTTACAGCCCCTTTGCCTTGGCCTGAAGGAGTGCTTGAGCCAGCTGGTCGGGGCAAGATGTACCCTTGTAGCCGCAGCGTATTCCTTGCAGCTTGCTCACCACGTCGTCAACCTTCATGCCGCGCACCAGGCTGCATATACCCTGCAAGTTACCATTGCATCCACCTGTGAACTGAACGCCCTTGACAACGCCGTTCTCCACTTCAAAATCAATCTGACTAGAGCATGTGCCCTGTGTATAATAAGTAAATTGTGCCATAACGCATTTTAAATAACAAATTAAATTATAATCACTTCAGCACCTCTTGAAGGTCGCGTAGCGACTTGATGCTGATTTCGGTCGAAGAATATTCTATGAGGCCGTCTTCCTCCATTTGGTCGAGTGCTGTGATGAGCGAGTTGCGCTGGGTGCCCAGCAATGTGCACAAATCCTTCTGGCGGAACTGCACCTTGATGTCGGTGCTGTGTTGCGTCGTGAGGTCGGTGATTTCACGCGCAAACCGCTCGGCTATGCTGCCCGTCCTCATCTGCTGCAATGCCTTTGTGCGGCGCTGGCAGTTGCGTGACAGGTAGTTGAGTATGTTGAAGAGGAACACCTTGTCGGTCTGCAACACCTTCATGTAGTCACTCTTGCGCAACTGCAAGATGCCGCAACGCTCGCCTGCCACGGCACTGAAGGGATAGGTATTGTCAATGCCGAAGAGGCTGTCTGGCCCCAGAACACCAGGAGCATGCAACGTCTGCAACAATTTCACCCGCAGGTGATTGCTCTCTGTTGTCAGGTTCACACTGCCCGACACTACAAACCTCATGTGCTCACACCGGTCGCCAGCCTTGTTGATGGTATCGCCAGGCTCATACTTCAAGAAGTGAAACGGAATGCGTTCCACCAACTCTGATATGCGGTCATCTCCCACCCCTTGAAACAGCGGCAACGAGCGCAACAGTTCATACATGCTCTCCATCTTCTCAATCTATTTCAATATTTATCTATTCGAGCAGATGGTTATCAATCACTCGCCCAGCAGTTCGATCATGGCCTCCACGGTGAGACTTTGCTGCTCGCCAGTGACCATGTTCTTCACCGCGATAGTGCCGTCCTTGAGCTCGTTGTCGCCAATGATAGCCACAAAGGGCACCTTGCGGTCGTTGGCATATGCCATCTGCTTCTTCATTTTGGCGCTGTCGGGATACAGCTCTGCGCTGATGCCAGCAGCACGCAGTTTCTTGATGTGCTTGAGCGACATCATTGCCTCGGCCTCGCCAAAGTTGACAAACAGCACACGTGCGCTGGCAGTGGTGTCGGCAGGATAGAGGTCGAGCGTGTTGAGCACGTCAAAGATGCGGTCGGCGCCGAAGCTGATGCCCACACCGCTCAAGCCCGGCATGCCGAACACGCCGGTGAGGTTGTCATAACGTCCACCGCCCGTGATACTACCCATCTCCACGTCAAGAGCCTTAACCTCAAGGATAGTGCCAGTATAGTAGTTAAGGCCGCGTGCCAGAGAAACGTCAAGCTCAATGGTTGATTTCAGGCCAAGTTCCTTCACATGGTCAAGCACGTAGGTCATCTCCTCGATTCCCTTCATGCCGGTCTCGCTGCTTGCGAGCAGAGTAGAGAGGGTTGTCATCTTCTCCTCGTTGGTTCCTGCAAGAGTGAGCAGGGGCTTGAGTGTCTCAATGGCCTCCTCGGTGAGACCTTTCTCGCGCAGCTCGGCGTTAACGTTGTCAAGGCCTATCTTGTCAATCTTGTCGATAGCCACGGTGATGTCAATCAGCTTGTCGGGAGCACCGATAACCTCTGCGATACCGCTCAAGATCTTGCGGTTATTCAGTTTGATAGCGATATTCACGCCGAAACGGCCGAATACCTCGTCGATGATTGAAACAAGTTCAATCTCATTGATGAGCGAGTCGCTGCCCACGATGTCGGCGTCACACTGGTAGAACTCGCGGTAGCGTCCGCGCTGGGGACGGTCGGCACGCCACACAGGCTGAATCTGGTAGCGCTTGAACGGCATCTGCAAGTCGTTGCGGTGCTGCACCACGTAGCGGGCAAAGGGCACAGTGAGGTCATAACGCAGACCCTTCTCGCTAATCTTATTAGTCAAGTGAAGCGAGTCGCGCTCTCCAAGCAGCTCCTCGGGAGCATTCTTCAAGTAGTCACCGCTGTTGAGAATCTTGAACAGCAGTTTGTCGCCCTCCTCGCCATACTTGCCCATGAGAGTGGACAGGTTCTCCATGGCAGGAGTCTCAATCTGCTGGAATCCATACAGCAGGAACACATCCTTGATTGTGTTAAAGATATAGTTACGTTTCGCCATCTCGATAGGCGAAAAATCACGGGTTCCCTTAGGAATTGACGGTTTCTGTGCCATTGTATATAAAGTCTAAATTGTTTACTAAGTTATAAATAACTTACAAAGGTACAACATTTTCACGAAGTATGAAAGACGAGACAAAAAAACTGTACCGTTAAGTGTGAGATTTGCGTTATTTTAAAAAAGAAATACAGTAATGCAGGGGATTTTGATATTATGCAGTTACCTATGTTTCCTTGCCAGATATTCTATCGCAAAAACGGGCCAACGTGGTACTTTACGGATGTTTGTCCTCACAGCAGGGATGTCACATACTAGGAATATTGAGGCAAGGAGGAGGGAGAACCAGATGACATAACCATACACCTGCTTTCTTGCTACAAGCATCATGGAGTGCAGATAACTGCCGCCCATGAACTCGCCGAAGTCAAAATGTGAGAGATCAAGGTTGGTAAGTGTCAACTGGCGACCATAGTGCATCATGTCTTCATTAACTCAACTTTAGCATGTGGAACCATTTGAGTTTCATCTATTTGCGCCAATTAGCGTCCTGCTGGACGCATTTTTGCGGTTTACCTATACCCCCACCGCCACTACGTTCGGCGGTGGGGGTTATTTAGATATTGTCCTACCGGACAACAAATTAGCATCATTTATTATAAAAGCTAAAGTTGAATTCATTAAGAAAATGCGAGAAGATGGTGGTGTAGAAACCATAACCCATGGCACCACCCAGGTACATGTGAACGATATTGAACAAAAACAATCCCATGAAGAACTGTTCTAGACTTGGCACCGATTCGTCCAAAGCCCACATAAGGGTTGGTGCCAGAACGCCATAACCAAAACCACGAAACATGATTGCCAAGAGGTATTGCTCAATGTTTACATCCATGCTTACAAAAGAGTACATGAGCAAGGCGAAGGCGAAGATGGATAGGAAGGCGATGCCAATCAGTTTCCATACCTTCCACTTGTGCACCTTCAGCCAGTAGAGGTCGAGCGCAATGCCAAGGGGGGGCTTACTTTTTAGAAAACGCACCCCGAAGCCAGTCTTTACTGGGCTCCGGGGAGGTATTTTATGCCATTTCGAGTTTTACAGGACAGCAATATTTTCAAATCTACAATATCTGATTGAACGTCCACCCTAAAATCATGATCATAAATGCTACTGTGCCGAAGAAGATGCCGATGAGCCGCCAAGTCATCACCTTCTTGAGCATTGTGGCTTCGGGCAGGGAGAGTCCTACCACT
>NZ_JAZLLZ010000069.1:0-3529 GCF_045598405.1 Sodaliphilus sp. | reverse complement strand
ACGCAGTTCTGCACATAACCCTGTCCTAACTGAGCGCAAGCGAAGGCAGGGCAGGGTAAACGCGATACACTATACTGCGGTTGAAGACCGCTACCTCGAAACGTGCAAGATTCGCACAGTGCGACCCCTTCGAGGTCGGTTTTTTGGGGGGCGTATTCCTTTCCGACGGCCTGCGGCCATCGGTTACGATGCAATGTGACGACTCCGTCGTCAAGACACTATCTGTGATGTAATTCCATTTTGCTTGCAGAGCAAGCTATTTTCTAAGCGAAGCATAAAAATCAGAATAAAAATATTTTCTTTTTTACCGGACAACAATAATTTTCAATGAAAAAATCAGTGAGTTCAGTGCGATTCGCACGGGGAATTCTATTGCTGAATAGTTACAAGCACAGACCAAAGCACTAAAAAAAGTAAAAAAAGGAGTATTTTTTTCGGCAAATATAAAAATTATGCAAAAACTATTTACTCGTTTCAAAAAAAAGTACTACTTTTGCACCTGTAATCGCGGCGTTGTGAAACGGTGACGAATTACGCCTGGGTAGGCATTCTGCCACACCCAAGCATTATACGGCAATTATAGTTTTCAAGTATTAGTAATTATTAGTATTGGGGGTCTTGGCATTTGATATGTCAAGGCCTTTTTTTCTGTATAGGCGGGACCCTGCTCTCACAATCGAGAGCAATACAGCAATGAAACTCCCCGCGCGGATTTCGCAGATCACACGGATTCTTTATTTACTCAACTTTCATATGTGAAATTGAATGTCATTTGTCCGGCAGGACAGAGTTTATTTCAATGCGCTTGCCAAACACGGATAACCTAAATCAGTGTAATCAGTGAGATCAGCGCGGGGAGTCCTCAAAAAAAGTTATTGAGTATAGTTACCTCGCAAACTGAATAAAACTGGATTCAGATGTCAAAAAAAAGTAGTAACTTTGCAGCATGAAACAGGAAAAAGGAAAGATATGCACCTTTGCCGCATCGAGCAACCGCATCGACGAGGCCTATACAGCAGCAGCCTATGAGCTGGGGCAGGTGATGGCCCGCCACGGCTGGGGATGCGTCAATGGCTCGGGTGGCATGGGGCTGATGCGTGCCGTGAGCGACGGTGTGCTCGATGGCGGCGGCCATGTGACCGGAGTGATACCCAAGTTCATGGTAGATAACGGATGGGGATATGACCGGGTGACAGAAGAAATCATCACTGCCGACATGCACGAGCGCAAGGAGATGATGAACAACCTTGCCGACGCGGTGATTGCGCTGCCTGGCGGCTGTGGCACGCTCGAGGAACTGCTCGAGGTGATCACATGGCGACAGCTTGCCATCATCACCAAGCCCATCGTGCTGCTCAACACCAACGGATTCTTTGACCCACTCGTGGAGATGCTCAACCGATGCGTCGATGAGGGGTTCATGAAGACCACCCACTGCTGCCTGTGGACTGTTGCCTCCACACCTCTCGAGGCCGTCGAGGCCATTGAGCAGCAGCTCGAGCAGGGCGTGCCCGTGAGCGATACCAAATTTTACGACTAGGAAGCCCACGCGATGCCCGACTCTACCCACATATCGCAACAAGACAGCGCTGCGCAGCATGTTTACTATGCCCCGCAGTTCACCGCCGGATTCCCTCAACCCGAGCCCGGCGACTCTGCTGTGCCGTCGATCACTTCCCTGCCGGCGATGGACACCCCGCAAGGAGTGCAACCCGAGCAACCGCTGGGATCGCCGCTACACGACACTGGCACAATGGCTATGGTCATCACGGCGGTGCTGCTGGTGGTGATCAGCTACCGCACCGGCTACAAGTATCTCGAAAACTTCACCCACAACCTTTTCTCGACCCGCCGCAGGGACAACGCATTTGACGACAACACGTTCAACGAGACACAGATTCTCACCGCGCTCACCCTCAACACCAGTGTGATGGCAGGCGTGGCGGTGTTCTATGCCGTGACGCTGATGGTGCCGTCGCTCGCTGCGAGCCTTCATGGGGCCGTGTTCCTGCACACGGCGCTGTTTTCAGGCATCATGCTGGCGTTCTACCTGCTGCAACTGCTGGTCTATAACGTAGTGGGCAATGTGTTTGCCGACGGCATAGCCGCACGACTGTGGATTCAGGGGTTCAAGGCGTCGCATTCGCTGCTGGGCATCCTTCTCATTCCCGTCGTGGGAGCGCTGCTAGTGTGGCCCGCAATGAGTAAATTTTTGTTAATTTTCGCGGTTTTACTGTATTTTTGTTGTCGAATTACATTTATTTGTAAGGGTTTTAGAATTTTTTACAGCAATTTGCCATCACTTGTCTATTTTATTTTGTACCTTTGCAGCGTGGAACTAGTGCCGCTCGTTTTGTTAAGCGCGGGTACAGTTTATTTATGTCAAATTTTAAATTTTTAAATTTAGACTATAGTGGCCATAAGAAAAATACTTATTTCGCAGCCCAGGCCTGCTACAACCAAATCGCCTTACTTCGACTTGGAAAGTAAATATGGTATTGAAGTAGTGTTCCGTCCCTTTATCAAGATAGAGGGATTGTCTGCAAGAGAGTTTCGCCAGTCTAGGATACAGATCCCAGACTATACTGCTATTATCTTTACCGCACGCACTGCGATCGACCATTTCTTCCGTTTGTGCAAGGAAATGCGCATCAACGTGCCCGAGACACTCAAATATTTCTGCATCAGCGAGACCATAGCGCACTACTTGCAGAAGTATATCGTGTATCGCAAGCGCAAGATTTTCTACAGCGAGACAGGACAGATACAAGGCCTGATTCCCCTCATCGAGAAGCACAACAAGGAAACTTACCTGATGCCCGTGAGCGACGCCCACGACGACACCAAGGCAAGCGCACTCGACGAGAAGGGGCTCAAATACACCCCCGCGGTGATGTACCGCACAGTGAGCAACGATTTCACCCCCGAGGAGAAACTCGACTACGACATGCTCATCTTCTTCAGCCCCGCCGGCGTGAAGTCGCTTGTGAGCAATTTCCCCGAGTTTGAGCAGGGCGAGATAGCGATAGGCGCCATGGGGCAGCCCACGATTGACGCCGTGAACGATGCCGGACTGAGGCTCGACATCACCACATCGCCGCAAGCGCCGTCAATGGCAGCGGCCATCGACGCTTTCCTTGCCAAGAACGCGTAACGCCCAGCCGAAATCGCTAAAACCATAAAAAGCGTGTCCGCAGAACTACTACTGCGGACACGCTTTGTTATGTAAATATTCAGCAATAGAACTCCCCGCGCGGATCTCACTGAACTCACTGATTTTTTCATTGAAAATTATTGTTGTCCGGTAAAAAATTCAACTTTAGCTTTTATAATAAATGATGCTAATTTGTTGTCCGGTAGGACAATATCTAAATAACCCCCACCGCCGATGAAGTGACCCCGAAAAGTTGGACGTTAAATTAAACGTTAATTATTAAATTCTCTATAGTATTGAGCTCGGTATTGTGCCGGGCTCATTCCTTTTAATCTCAGTTTTATCCTTTTAGTATTAAACCAAGTTATATATTTT
>NZ_JAZLLZ010000068.1:0-59424 GCF_045598405.1 Sodaliphilus sp. | reverse complement strand
TCACTCCTTTCGGCGGAATTTTTTATGTCCTTGACATGTTTGACAAACATCTGGGCTGGCTGATCGACCATAAGCTGGGCAAACGGTCGCAGTTCAGAGGATTTCAGTACAGCGAGATCTTCCGTGCTATGTTCAGCATCTGCTTCTGCGGCGGCTCCTGCATCGAAGACCTCAACACCTTCTTGATGGACACCCTGTGCCAACGGCCCGGCACAAGGGTCCCGAGCCCCGACACCGTGCTGCGCGGCATCAGCGAGCTGGCTACTGACAACATAACATACACCTCGTCCAGGGGCAATGACTATGAGGTGAACACCGCCGACGCTCTCAACGAGCTGCTCGTGGACATGCTCGTGGCCCTGGGGCAGATAGTGCCCGGCGACACGATGGACTTCGACTTCGACCACGAGCTCCTTGAGGCGGGAAAGTACGATGCGCAGTGGACCTACAAGAAGTTCGCCGGCTACAGCCCCGCCGTGGCCATGCTCGGGAGCTACATAATCGGGTTGGAGAACCGTGACGGCAACACCCCGGTCACCTTCATGCAGGAAGAGACGCTGGAGCGCGTCTTCCGCAGGATAATAGCCGCAGGCATAAGGATAGGGCGAGCAAGGATGGACTGCGGCTCGTACACAAGGAAGGTTGTGGAGATGTGCCTGAGATACTGCGACAAGTTTTATATCAGGGCAGAGCACTGCCAGTCTATAACCGGGCTGGTCAACGACCCGCTGCGCACCGACTGGAAGACCGTTGAAATCAACAACGAGCGGTACGAGGTGCGTTCCTTCCCGTTCTACAAGTTTGACGGCATCAGGCACCTGCGTCTCGTCGTGCAGCGCAAGATGCGCAGGCAGGGCGACATCTTCAACGGGATGTATGATTACCGCTGCATCCTCACCAACGACTGGGACATGGAGGACGAGCAGGTCATCGAGTACTACAACCAGCGAGGCGGCAAGGAGCGTGCATTAGACCAGATGAACAACGACTTCGCATGGAAGCACCTGCCCAAGTCGTTCATGAACGAGAATGCCGTGTTCATGCTCATCACCGCCATGTGCCGCAACTTCTACCTGTTTATCATTGACGACCGGGACATGCGGGATTTCGGCATAGGGCCCAACTCCCGCATGAAGCGATTTGTGTTCCGCTTCATCGCCGTACCAGCCAAATGGGTTGTAAGGGCAAGGCAGAACGTGCTCGTGATGCACACGAGACGGCCTTACAGGAAGCTATGGAAAGCCTCAGGCTGACAAATTTGACTTGCTGGTACTTAACACCGCCGTCCGAAAGGATTGGGGAAAGGGGCAGTGTGCCCGCTCGTGACAAAAATACACAGAACTTAGCACGTTGCCACCGATCCGGCCAGGCGATGCCCCTCTAACGCGTGCAAAAACGTTAACAAATTTTATACTGCGGATTTGAGGATATAGAGAAAAGATGTCGGCATACCTATTATCATCAGTCTGCTCATCCATAAATTCATGAATGTCAAAGCCTGGCTTGTGGGATAATGTTTTCAATTTTGTTGTGCGAATCCTTATCTTGCTAGTAATATCTGTAGGTTCTTCAAAAAGAGTTGCATAAAACATTTTTTGTTGTTCCTGCTTTTTGACTCCCCACACCCATGCTTTCATTGCAAGTTCCTGTGCCTCGGGCGACAAACGTTCATAATCAAGGAGTCGAGGATTACGTCTTACACGTCCCACAACCTGTTCATCTAATTGGTTGCTCTGCGTTGGACGCATCTGGTATAACATACAAGCACGAGGAATATCCCACCCCTCGGTAATGACCATCTTGAAGATAATTATATCAATGGTGGATTCTTTGCTTTTTGCGTAATCTTTCCACTTCGAGACAGGCAGTTTCTTTGCCTTAAAAACATCGTTGGTATTGCAATCCTTATGTTTATCAACAATAAGCATCCATTTCAAATCCTTATGTTCAGGCTTATTAAGCACATCATAAATTCGAGCCAAATCATCATTTGCTTTATCCTTGTTTGAAATCTGTATTATCAAGCAGGGATTTACATCAAGCCGATTGCGATATTCCTCTTTTATCTCTTCCAACTTTTCAATGGCTTCTGCAACATCACTGTCCTGCTCATTCCATTCTACTGTCTTGATAAGTCTTGCATTAACAGCTGCTTCTTCTGTAATTTCTACATCGGGAACTTGCCCTCGGGATAGTATAGGCGTAGCAGACATATTGATGGTTTTGGAGAAGTAATCTTTTGAGATTGAATCAAGATTGTTGGTTGCTTGATGGCACTCATCTTTTATCAGATAGACCTGTTTGTTCATGCCATTGCCAAACAAATTGCTTGTGATGGTTTGCAAGAAGTTATCCATTGCTCCTTGCATTAATCGTCCTCCTTTTTTATACAAATCACGTGGCAGAACATAGACATTGTAATCTATTGGCACAAACGGTCCTTCCTCGCCCGACACTTCACTTGATATCAGGTAAGGGCTTAGATGTGAGAACTCTCCATGCTCCTTGCACTCGCAAAACTTGTCATAGTTCTGTTTTGCCAATTCACTTTTTGAGAGTGACGAGACAAGGAAAATCACGTCATTTCTTTCGCTCAATATTCTGTCCATAAAGTCAGCCATCATGTGAGTCTTTCCACTTCCTGTAGGAGACTTGAATGTGATAACATTCTTTCTAGCTATCTTATCAACGAGAGCAGTTACTGCTTCATCGTGTAGTTGAATAACTTCTTGTAGCATAGTAGCAACTCATTATTTCTTCTCAACAAGTTTATCTTGAGTAATCTCAAAGTTTTCACATACCCATCGTATCTTGTCTTCAAGAGTAGTAAACTTCTCATGTCCATAAAGCGTCTCGTCAATCACATCAAAGGGAGTCTTGCCACAAACATGCTCAGCATTCGATACAGAATCTATCTCATATACATCAAGATTGCCACCATAAGGTTGATTGTTTTTCAACCATTTAAAGTCTGATGTTCCATCATAGCACGTTCCAGTCATTACACGTTTAATTCGTTTTGTGGTTACATCGTACGCAATACCATTAGGTGTTTCGTTTGTTATTTCATTGATTTGACATAGAATGAACATCGCTTTGTTTCCTTCTTTATTTCTCTCCAGTATAGCTTGTCCTGTGGTACCACTTCCCGCAAAGAAATCAAGAACAATCGCATCCTCATTTGATAATACAAGATCTATTAAGGCTTTTATTAAAGAGATTGGTTTTGGATTTTTGAAGAATCCATTTGCACCAGGGATGACAGAATTAAGGTCTTTTTTACCTATATTGTTAGAAAAATCATTTTCTACATACATCAAGGATGAATACGCTTGTTGCTTTTTTGTAAAAAATTGCAGTTCTGCCCGACCTATTCTTTTTCGACATTTTTCGTAAGTTTTTGTGTAAATACGATTACCTTTTAGGACGAGCAGTTTATTCTCTGCTGCCCACTGAATATCTGATTCGCTCCAACGCCAAGTCCAATCTTGCTTGGCATGATTGCCGTTGATTCGCTTTTCCCTCTTTTCTCTATCACCACCTGCAACAAAGCATTTTCCCTCATAATTAAGGACATAATCCATAGTCGCAGAATAGGATAACGAATCATAATCTAATGTTTGAGTAACCTTGTACTTACCTCGTGTCTCTACAAATTCATCTTCCAAATTATAACTTGATGTGTCGGTATCCAATAATGCCAGTTGTATTTCCATATTCATACTATAAGCAAGTACATAATCATGATTTTTATATATAGAGGTGGTTGTCTTTCCTCCTTTTATTGTTTGACGTGGTACATTGAAAAGAAATGCGCTTTCCCCGAATACTTCATCTAGTAAACATTTTACGTATGATTGGTTTCTATCATCTATACTACAGAAGATAATACCAGTATTGCTAAGCAGTTGTTTTGCCAACATCAACCTTGGATGTAGCATTGACAAAAGATTATCTCTTGTTATAGCATTATCATAGTTTGTGTTTGCAAACTCACCCATGCTGTCCTTTCCGTATGGTGGATCAATGTAGATAACATCCACTTTTCCACGATATTGGATGAGAAGATTTTGCAAAGCATCGTAGTTGTCACCAATTATCAATTTGTGATGCGGAGAATCCGTACCATCAGTGAAACTTAACTCTTTATTTTTCTTGAAATACTTTATCGTGTTCCCGCGTTGTTTTTCAAGGCGTTTATCATAATGGAGTCCTGTACGTTTGTATGTTGTACCCAACTGAGCAATAGCCATTGCTTCGTCTAATGTATCTGCACCGCGAATAAGTTTTATTAGCAATTCGGCATTCGTCTGCTCAAGTATTTTGTCATCAACACGCCGTTGAATCTCCGCGATAAGCCCTTCGCGAGTTGCTGTAATGCTGTTCTCTGCCATAGTTGTTTTCCTTAGTAGCAATGCCTACTCTTTCAACTATGCGATGAACGGAGTAAAAGAAAGGTGCAGACCTTTCCATTCGCGTTCACGGGAAGCCTGAGAGAGAAACCCGCATGTCATCCAGGATGAAGTCCACACCATTGGCATGAACATCAACTAATGGATGACATTAAAGGGATAATCTTTCTTGTCAGACAATCCTCGTGAACAAATTATTCCGAAATCCTTTCAGGTGAAAAGAAATCAGTTTCTCAGGCTTTTTCTTTTTCTGAACGCGAAATAATAGTCAATGCTGTTTGTTAATATGTTAATATTTAAGTAATTTCTATTTTGTTTCGTTGGCCTTTGAGGTCGGCATAGCCTGGACCTGATGGCGGAACGTGTAATTTTCTTTTATTGTTTAACTAATTTGTTGTTATTTGTAACTAAATTAACTTTATTCCTCCTGCAAATCCTTATATTCGAGGTGACGAGGATTGATAGTACGCGACTTTTCAGCCTCGTATTAGGAGGTCTTGTGTAGAGGTTTTCTTGTTCCCTCACATATTATTTTACTGCAAAATTACTAAATTATTGGCAAAGGAAACATTGATTTAAATAATTTATGGTAGAATTTAACACTAATTGGTGTTTTGATATAGTGAACGTAGCAAATGGAACATAAAAGTATTTACGCTGCCCTCCATTGTGTAGGTGTCTTTCCCGTCATAGCATTGAAGAAGCGGATGAAATGTTGTGAATATTCAAAGCCAAGTCGCTGGCTCACCTGGTTGATTGATAATGTCTCAGATTGGAGAATTTCTTTGGCTTTGGCGAGAATTCTGTCGTTTATAAGGTCTTTGGCAGTTCGGCCTGTTTCGGTCTTTACCAGTGTACCGAAGTAACCAGTAGAGAGACAGCACTTGTCAGCAAAGTAGGCGACCGTGGGTAAGCCCTCATATTCTGCTTTGTTGACAATGTATTCATCGAGAAGGGAAAGGAATTTCTTCACTACGCTGTGATTGATTTCCTCACGTGTGATGAACTGGCGATCGTAGAAACGGAGGCAGTAGTTGAGAAGGAGTTCGATATGGCTTACCACCAGTTCGCGTGTATGCTTGTCGATGGCGTGATGCAACTCCTGCTCTATCATGGCAAGTACACCTTTGAAGATTTCAACCTCTTGTGCTGAAAGATGCAGTGCCTCATTGCTCGTATAGTCAAAAAACTCATAACGACTCATCTGTTTGCCCAATGATGTGCGATTGAGAAGATCGGGATGGAATGCCAAACCAACGTATTTAGCAAACGGAACCTCAGGATTCGGTTCAATAGTCACCACCTGTCCTGGTGCAAAACTGGTTACAGTCATCTCGTCGAAGTCATACTCGGTGCGACCATACGAGAGTTTACATCCTTTGTTCTCCTTCAGATAGAGCGCATAGAAGCCATAGTGCATCATACATTCCTTGATATGCTCCGTGCTCTCAACATGCACAACACTTACAAGAGGATGAAGCGTTTCCATCCCATTATAGTCGTTGAACTGCTGTATTGTGTCTAAATAAATTTTTTGCATTATTTATTTAAAATGTTTTCGGACACAAAGGTATTCACATTATTTACATTTAGGCATACCTGAATTATTGGAGTAATAACCAATTTTTAGGATTATTCAAAAAACCGTTCAATCACAAGCAATGTCATAAAGCCAAGAAGAAGGGCGTAAGTTGCTTGCTTCTGATAACCATGGGCATGAGTTTCGGGAATCATCTCATCACTAGTAACATAGAGCATTGCCCCGCCAGCAAAGCCAAGCATGACGGGCAAGAACATTGTTGATGCTGTCCCCAGTGCGAATCCTAACCACACTCCTACCACTTCAAGAAGTCCTATTGCGATAGATATTGCCAGTGTACGACTACGTGTCACTCCTGCTACAAGCAGCGGAGCAATTATGACCATGCCTTCAGGTATGTTCTGTATTGCAATTCCCAATGACACTGTCCACGATGTTTCACCAGAACTGACATTGCTCATGCTGACACCTGCGGCCATTCCTTCTGGCAATTTGTGAAGCGCAATAGCCAACACAAAAAGGAGTATGTGATTAAGCGATGCATTGTTGCGATGTTCCTCTTCGTCAAGACCTGTAATGTGGTGAAGGTGTGGTGTAACCAAGTCTAGTACATTGAGAAACCATGCTCCTGACATCACTCCTATCACAACCATCCACCAATTAGTACCCCCCGCGCCATCGAAAGCCGGTACAATAAGACCTAACGTGGAAGCAGCAAGCATTATTCCGGCACAGAAGCCAAGCACTGTGTCGTTCCATTTGTGAGGCAGTTCCTTGATACCGAACCCCAGAACTGCTCCTATCAATGTCGCGCCGCATAGTCCTATGGCGCTAATCCATACACTATTCATGTGTTGTATCTTTGCTCTTGTTCAATCTTATGATGTAAACGAGTATTTTAGCGCTACAAAACAGTGATACTCTTTCACTTTTAGCTGAGTCACACAACTCATATCCACAGTATGTAAGCCAGCGATACACAACTGATGGTAACCCAGAGCAGAATGCCTTGTATAAGGGGGCGAATCCCGACGGCTTTAAGCGTCTTACGTGTAAGTCCGGCTCCAATGAAGAAAAGCGATAACGTGATGAGATGCTTAGCAAGCTGGTTGACAGCGCCACTTATTCCGGTACCGATATTTACCACATCATCGCCGAGAAGCGATGAGTTTGACAGCAGATAGGTGTTCACAAGAATGGCAATGACGAACCAGATGATGAAACGAGGAATAGCATGATACCATGCTTTCCCTCCTTTTTCGCTTTCATCGTCGTTTCGCATGATGAAAGGGGTGACAAGCACCAACGCCACAATCCACAGGGCACGGGTAAGCTTGATGGTAGTGGCAACTTCCAGAGCCGAAACTCCCTCGCTCGCCATCATTTCAGGATGCATGGCGTCGTATGCCGAGCCTGCTCCTACAACCGAACTCGTATCATGAATGGCAATAGCTGCCCACATGCCAAAATCCTTCATTGTCATGCCAATTGCATCACCGATGTAAGGAAAGACAAAGAGCGCTACGGCATTCAGCACAAAAACCACTCCAAGGGCCACTGACATCGACTCGGCTTTCGCCTTTATTGCAGGACCTACTGCGGCAATAGCTGAACCTCCGCAGATGGCTGTGCCCGATGAGATAAGATAACTTGTATCTCTATCAACCTTAAGCAGTTTCCTGCCTATCAGCCAACCGATAGCGAGCGTGCCAAACACGCTGACGATCGTAAACAGCATTCCTTCCTTGCCCGATGCAAGAGCCTGATTGACATTCATGCCGAAACCCAGTCCTATGACCGAGTACTGCAACATCTTCTTTGACATCAGCTTAGTGAATTTCTCAAAAGTCGCTCCGAAAGTCAGAGCAAACACAATGCCCAGCAAAAGAGCTACAGGCGATGACACCCAATGTGCCATCCAATCCATTGCACCGAGGTTGACGCTAAATTGTTTTGTAATAAATGCTGCAAGTAAAGAAATGCTCAACGCTGCTACAATAAGGATGTAAATGACTTTTTTATACATATCAATAATTCTCTTTTTTCACTCCTAATTTAGTTTGCATGAGGACAACGTCGTGCTTCGCGGCAAGTCTGGCTTCTCACCTGTTCACTCGTTCCACGTGCTTCACGCCCTTGAGTGCCAAGATCTTCTTCATCAGTTCATCGAGTGCATCATTACTGGGAATACCCACCACAAGGAAACCCTCAAATGTGCCTTGCTGCGACGAGATGGAAATGTTGCGTAGCACTGTGTCGGCGTTCTTGTTGATTACCGAGGTGATATTCGATACAATACCTATGTCATCCTTGCCCACTACCTTTATTGTCACGGCAAACTGGGTTCCCACTTTGCCCGACCATGCGCTCTTTATCAATCGATAAGGATATTTTGCAACTAGATGCTTCAGGTTACCGCATTCAAGTTTGTGAATCTTGATTGCCCCGTCACTAGCGATGAAACCAGCAATCTTGTCGCCCAAGATAGGGTTACAGCACTTTGAAAGCTTGTAATTGATGCCCTTCACGTTATTGCCTATGACTAGGATATCGTCCGACGGGACCTCATCCTTCACAGGCTGAAGCACAAAGCCTTCGGCCGTGCCATGAGGCGCATTAGGATTACCCTCGGTGAGACGTCCCACGAGTTGCTCATATTTCTCGGCAACAGTGTTAACATCAAGATGGCCTTCATTGATGTCAACATAGAAGTCGGTGATTGTCTTGTAGCCTAACTTCTTGGTGAGCTTTGCCATAGTACCCTCGTCAAGGTCTATCTTGCGATTCTTGAAACGACGCTGCACGAGTTCGCGTGCCATGTCGGCCTGACGCACACGGGCTTCGTTAACGGCCTGACGTATCTTGTTGCGGGCCTTGGAGGTCACTGCAATGTTGAGCCAGTCCTGACGCGGGGTCTGTGTTGACATCGTGGTGATTTCAACCGTATCACCGCTTTTGAGTTTGTAATTGATTTTCTGGTTCTTGCCATCTACGCGTCCGCCGGTACACGTGCACCCCACCCTAGTGTGGATGGCAAACGCGAAATCAAGAATGGTCGAGCCCATAGGCAGTTGGAAGAGGTCTCCTTTTGGCGTAAACACAAACACCTCTTTCTCATAGAGGTTCATGTTCATGCCACGCACCAGTTCCATCTGGCCTATACTGCCTGCCTCAAGCACCTCACGCACATTGTTCATCCACGAGTCAAGGTCACCCTCGCTCTTGATGCCCTTGTATTTCCAGTGTGCTGCCAGTCCTCGCTCGGCAATCTCATCCATGCGCTTGGTGCGTATCTGCACCTCAACCCATTTGTCTTCAGGACCTTTTACGGTGATGTGCAGCGATTCATATCCATTACTCTTGGGTATGGTGATCCAGTCCTTGTGTCGTGAAGGATTAGCAGTGTAAATATCTGTGACAATAGAGTAGGCAATCCAGCACTCTTTCTTCTCCTTTTCTCGCTCGGTGTCAATGATGATGCGTATGGCAAACAGGTCATACATGCCGTTAAGGTCCACATCCTTTTTCTTCATCTTGTTCCAGATGGAGTTGATGCTCTTTGTACGGCCCTTGATTTCAAAGTTAAGCCCCGACTCGGCAAGCGCCTTCTTGATGGGATCGATGAAATCCACAACGTAAGCATCACGACGTGCCTTTGTCTCGCTCAATTTTTCAGCAATCTGCGAATATACCTTGCGGTTCAAGTACTTGAGCGACATGTCCTCAAGTTCCGACTTGATCTGATACAGTCCGAGCCTATGGGCAAGAGGAGCATACAGATAACGCGACTCTGCGGCTATGTCATGCACAAATTGTTCGTTGGGATGGTGGTTAATCTCACGCATCAGTCCCAATCGGTCCACAATCATGATGATAATCACGCGTATGTCGTCGGCAAAGGTCAACAGCAGTTTTTGGAAATTCTCATTGCGCACCGCTGCCTGACGTTGATATAGTTGAGACACCTTAATCAGACCTCGGGTAATCTTTGCTACATCCTCGCCAAACTTGGCAACAACTTCTTCCTCTTTAATTGAGTTATTGCGCACAAGATTATACAATAACGTAGCGATAACCATGCTGCGGTCAGGAGCAATGTTATCGGCAACAAGCAATGCCGTGCGCAAGTTGCGCACAGTAGGGTTAATGCCATACTGGTCACGGCTGTAATGATTGGCAAGAATACCTTGTTTGATTATCGCATGAACATGATTCACATCACCATTGTTCAAGGATTCGTTCAGCTTACCAATAAGCGATTTAACCATAGTTCTTACAAGAACTTTCTCGTCGTCGTAGAAATAACTCTGTTCCATAATCAATGTCTCCATTGTTAAAAAAGATTACAAAATTATTTTTTTATGCTCAATTACGCAAACAATTCGACCTAAAATCACTAACTTTGACAATTATTGGAAAAATTAAACACAAAATAATATGCTTAAAGAATCAGACCTTCAGCTTATCGAACAAAAAGGGATCACGCCCGACATGATCACTACTCAACTCAATAACTTCAACAACGGCTTCCCGTTCTTGAAGATTGAGTCGGTTGCCACTGTGGGCAACGGTATTGTTGCAATCAACGACCAAATGGCTTCACAATGCATCGCTCGCTGGAATGACTATAAGGCCGCAGGCGGAACAGTAGAGAAATTCGTTCCCGCTAGCGGTGCTGCCAGCCGCATGTTCAAGAACATTTTCGCCATCGTGACCGCCGACAAGGCTACCCCCGAGACCGACTTCGAGAAAGACTTCTTCGGCAATATCTCTAAATTTGCATTCTACCCATTGCTCAACAAAGCATGCGTGGAGATGTACCAGAAGAATGTGACCGAACTCATCGAGGAAGGACACTGCGCCCAAGTGGCTAATGCACTGCTCGACGCCAAAGGACTCAACTATGGAGCATTGCCCAAGGGATTGCTCAAATTCCACCGCGCAGCTGCAGGAACGGTTCACACTCCGGTCGAAGAACACCTCGAAGAAGGTGCACAGTATGCAGCCGACAAGGATCGCAACGTGAACCTACACTTCACCGTGTCGCCCGAGCACCGCAAGGAATTTAACAAGATTCTCGACGAGAAAGTTCCTCTCATGGAGAAAGTGTGGGGCGTCAATTACAACGTCACAATGTCAGAGCAAAAGGCCTCGACCGACACCATCGCTGTCAACGCCGACAACTCCCCCTACCGCGATGCAAAGGGGCATTTGCTTTTCCGTCCTGCCGGACATGGCGCTCTCATTGAGAACCTCAACGAGCGCGAAGCCCAAGTGATTTTTGTCAAGAACATCGACAACGTAGTGCCGGCACGCATAAGGCACACCACACTGCGTTACAAGAAGGTCATAGCTGGCTATCTTGTCGGGCTCCAGCAGCAAGTTGCCCAGTACCTCACAATGCTCGACGAGGGCAACGCCCCTCTCGCTGAAATTCTGGAATTTGTCGAAAACAGCCTTTTCACCCACAACCCTGCTGCGGCAAGCATGGACGAGGCAACGCTGGCACAATACTTGCGCAACAAACTTAACCGTCCCCTACGCGTGTGTGGCATGGTACGCAACGAGGGAGAACCTGGCGGTGGTCCATATTTGACTTACAACGCCGACGGCAGCTACTCTCCGCAGATCCTCGAAGCTGCGCAGATCGACGCTTCCAACCCCGAGGCAGTGCAACTCATGAAGAGCGGCACACACTTCAATCCCGTTGACCTTGTGTGCTACATTAAGGACTACAAGGGCAACAAGTTCAACCTCAAAGACTTTGTTGACTACACCACAGGCCTCATCAGCGAGAAGTCTAAAGACGGAGTAGCTATCAAAGCTCTTGAATTGCCAGGATTGTGGAATGGCTCAATGAGTGACTGGAACACCGTCTTCGTTGAGGTTCCCATCGAAACATTCAACCCCGTCAAGACCGTTAATGACCTGCTGCGACCCCAGCATCAATAATTTAACTTATGAAAAAAAGAATTTCTATACTGCTTGCAACACTTGCGCTCATGGCAAGTTGCAACGCAAAAGAGACCGTCAAGCAAAGCACAAGCGAGACAACAAAGGCTGTAGTTGAAATCAACCAGCAAGAATTTGCCGAGAAGATTTCTGACTACACCACAGGCACTTGGCAGATGAAGAACGACAAACCCGTAGTCGTTGACTTCAACGCCACCTGGTGCGGCCCCTGCCGTCGCCTTGCCCCAGTCCTAGAAGAACTGGCTGTAGAATACAAGGGCAAAGTTGAGTTCTACAGCATCGATGTAGACAAAAACAAACCGCTGGCACAGGCGTTCCAGGTGCGTAGCATCCCCATGCTGCTGCTTTGCCCTGTTGAGGGTGAGCCTCAGGCAATCGTGGGTCTATACCCCAAGGAAGAGATTGTCAAAGCAATAGAATACATGCTCTTGAAGCAAGAATAGACTGAATCATTGGTATGAAAAAATTGATGATATGTGTGGTTGTATCCATTGCAGCTTGTGTAATGGGGGCAAGCAACATGGCTGCACAGCCGCAAAACAGTGAGCTAGATGTAATGACTCCATCCGACTCGGTGAGCATGCTCTTGGGGGCGGCCATGGCTAATGCCGTGCCTGCCGACGGCAATGACTTCGACTTCGAAAAGTTTGCCAAGGGATTTGAAACAAGCACGTTAACTGCAAAGATGTCGCAAGATTCAAGCTTTATGGCAGGCGCTATTATTGCAGTAAAGCTAATGGCATATTTTTCCGAAAAAATTGACATGAATGAAAAAGTGTTCTTGAATGCATTTAAGAAAGGGCTAGATGCAAATCGCATGTCACCCAAAGAAGCACAAGAACTATCAGAGAGTCAGTGGAATCAAGCTATAGAAATTACCGAGCGCATGCAGATGCAGGCTTTGCTGGACCGTGCTTCTACACCCGAAGCTCTTGCTGCGAAGAAAAATGGCGAAGCTTTTATCGCCAAGATGAAACGCACCAAGAAGTATAAAACCACTCCCAGCGGACTCATGTATCGCGTGCTCACTCCCGGCAAGGGACAATGCTTTGGCACCGAGGACTGGATTAAGTTAAAATATGTGGGCAAACTGGTCGACGGCACAGTCGTAGAGAATAGTAATGGCGAAACACACAAGCGCATCCTAGGAGTAACTCCCGGATGCGGCGAGATGTTGAGCCTCATGAAACCTGGCATGAAGGTAGAGGCAATCATTCCAGCAGCGTTAGCTTACGACATCTACGGCAACCCCGACCGAGGTATAGGTCCCAACGAAACACTTATCTTCGAGATTGAGACAATAGATGTTGATCCTTCCTACGAAGAAGAAACAGAAGAAGACGATATTAACTCCGACGAATCAGAAGAGTAAAAGTTTGAGCAACCCAACTTTCGCTGTAAATTATAATTTTGTATAACTCAACTTTAGCATTTGATAATAAATATTGCTAATTTATTGTCCAGCAGGACAATACCTGAATAACCCCCACCGCCGAACGAAGTGGCGGTGGGGGTATAGTATCAACAAACAGATGCGTCCAGTAGGACGCTAATCGGAGCAAACAGGTGAAATTCAGATTGTTCCATATGCTATAGTTGTTGAGTGTATAAAAATATTCATCGCGCCGACAGGTGCGTGGTCGCACAAGGTGCGACTATCGATAACCGGGGGTGAAGTGAGCGAAGCGAACGTAACCCCCGGATAATAAAACCCAAGGGAATGCGTGCTGAAAGTACGCGACTTACATGCGATAAGCATTTTTACATAATGCAAAATCCTTGATTTTTAGAAAATAAACACCGAATCATTTGGTACAATGAACTATTTTTACTAACTTTGCAACGCTTTTTGAAGCAAATTTTACTAATTTATTAATTTTAAACGTTTTATGAATCATTACGAAACCGTTTTCATTTTAACTCCCGTTTTGTCTGATGTTCAGATGAAGGAAGCGGTAGAAAAATTCAAAACAGTGCTCACCGACAATGGTGCTGCTATTGTTAATGAAGAGAACTGGGGTCTGCGCAAGCTCGCTTATCCCATCGACAAAAAAACTACCGGTTTTTACACTCTCATTGAGTTCGATGCTGAGCCCACTATCGTAGCTAAGCTTGAAACAGCTTATCGCCGCGACGAGAAAGTTATCCGTTTCCTTACTTTCCGCAACAACAAGTTTGCTGCCGAGTATGCTGCTAAGCGCCGCAGCCTCAAGAAGGCCGCTAAGGAAGCCGCTGCCGAAGCTCCCGCTGCTGAGGAAGCACAAACAGAAACTAACGCTTAATTATTAAGGAGAAACAATTATGGCACAAGCACAAAGTGAAATCCGCTATTTGACTCCGCTTTCAGTGGACAACAAGAAGAAGAAATATTGCCGTTTCAAGAGAAGCGGTATCAAGTATATCGACTACAAGGATCCCGAGTTCCTCAAGAAGTTCCTCAACGAGCAGGGTAAGATTCTGCCCCGCCGCATCACTGGCACTTCTCTCAAGTTCCAGCGCCGTGTAGCTCGCGCCGTTAAGCGCGCTCGCCACCTGGCTTTACTCCCCTTCGTAACCGACTTGATGAAATAATATTTAACTGGAGAATTAAGATTTATGAAAATTATATTGAAAGAAGACGTTGCTAACCTTGGATACAAGGACGACGTTGTTGAAGTAAAGAACGGTTACGGCCGCAATTACCTCATCCCCACTGGCAAGGCTCAACTCGCTACCCCCGCTGCACTGAAGGTTCTCGCTGAGAATCTCCGTCAACGCGCTCACAAGATCGCTAAGATCAAAGCTGACGCTGAGGCTGTAGCTGAAACTCTGAAGGACGTTCAACTCACTATCGCTGCCAAGGTTAGTGAGACTGGCACTATCTTCGGTTCTGTAGGTAGCATCCAAATTGCTGAGGCTCTTGAGAAACTCGGTAAGGAAGTTGACCGCAAGCTCATCTCTGTTGACGCTGTTAAGCAGGTAGGTCAATACACAGCTACTGTTAAGCTCCACAAGGAAGTTTCTGTTGAAATTCCCTTCGAGGTTGTTGCTGAGACTGCCGAGGCCGCTGAGTAATCAATCCACACAATACAACACAAGGCATCAGAACACAATCTGGTGCCTTGTTTCTATTTATACCCACCATTACCTAAGCGGTGGTAGTATTCAAATATTGTACCGCCAAACAACAAATTAGCAACAATTATTTAAATGTGCTAAAGTCGAAAAAAAATTTTATTGCTGTCTGGTAAAAAAATCATTTTCTTTTTTATTCTATACTAAGCCACGGTTATGCCAAAGTGTCGTAACTAGCAGTGTTTTTGGGGAAGTTAGAACAACTCTCGCAATTTTAACCGGACAAAAATAAAAAAATTTCAATCTGCGCGATCTGTGTGAGATAAACCCTATGGTGTATAGTTACCCTATAAGACAACTACTCAGCAATGGGTAAAATCAGGCAGATTACCTCATTGCTGAGTAGAGCTATATAAGTATTTATTTACTTGATGATGCCATCACGACGCATGAGAGCGTCAATCTTGGGCTCGCGACCACGGAATTCCTTGAAGAGTTCCATGGGCTCAACGGTACCACCAGCCTGAAGCATTTTCTTGAATGCCTTAGCAGTTTCAGCATTGAAAATACCATCTTCCTTAAACTTACCAAATGCGTCGGCGTCTAATACCTCGGCCCACTTGTAACCATAGTAGCCAGCAGCATAACCACCAGAGAAGATGTGACCAAACTGGGGTGACATAGCACAACCCTCAACAGGATCAAACACTTTAACCGGAGCCATTGCCTCTTGTTCAAACTTCATCACGTCGCCATCAAAGGGAGTTTCCAGAGTATACCATGCCATGTCAAGGAAACCAAAGCTAAGCTGACGCATACAAGCATAAGCAGCAGCATATTGTGATGATGCTATAACCTTATCAACAAGCTCTTGGGGTATCTTCTCACCTGTCTCATAATGCTTTGCAAAACCATCAAGCACTTCACGCTCGCTATAGAAATTCTCATTGAACTGAGAGAACAGCTCAACGAAGTCGTGGCGCACATTAGTACCGGTGATTGATGAGTATTTGCCCTTGGCAAGAAGGCCGTGGAGACCATGGCCAAACTCGTGAGCAAAAGTCTCAACTTCATAGAAAGTAAGCAGAGAGGGCTTTGATTCGGTAGGCTTAGTGAAGTTCATCACAAGAGTAACAAGAGGACGCACTTCGTTGCCATTCTCATCTACACTCTCCTCGCGGAAGTTGGTCATCCACGCACCAGCACGTTTAGTCTCGCGTGGGAAGAAGTCGGTATATAGCATACCCACAAAGTTGCCGTCGTTATCGGTCACGTCATAGGCTTTAACATCAGGGTGATAGACTTGAGCATCGTGGTTCTCAGTGAAATTGATGCCATACATCTTGCTCGCAAGGCCAAATATTCCCGCTGTTACATTACTTAGTTCAAAGTAAGGACGCAGGAGTTCGTCGTTTACGCTATACTTTGCATTTTTCTCCTTGTCGGCATAATAAGAATAATCCCAAGGCATGATAGTAATCTTCTTGCCCTCCATCTTAGAAGCGAACTCCTCAAGGCGCTTCATGTCGGCACGCTGCACGGGAGCATAAGCCTTGCGCAGTTGGTTGAGCATGTCATATACGTGCTTAGTATCACCCGCCATCTTGCTTGACAAATTGTAGTCGGCAAATGTTTTATAGCCCAAAACCTGGGCAAGAGCCATGCGGGTATTTACTATATCCTTCACGATCTGTATATTACTAAATTCACCATCGGTACACTGGCTATTATACATTTTATAAAGTTTCTCACGGAGATCGCGACGAGAAGAATATTTCATAAAGGGACTGTAGCTGGGCTGATTCATCGTAAAGAGATACTCACCCTCACGTCCCTTAGCCTTTGCATCGGCAGCAGCAGCCTCAATAGTGCTCTCGGGAAGGCCAGTAAGGTCATCCTTGGTCAGCCACAACTGAAAGCGCGTCTTGTCCTTAAGACAATTTTGAGAAAACTTCAATGTGAGTTCTGTAAGTTTCTTGCTAAGCTCCTTGTACTTGTCGCGGCTTGCGCCCTCAAGATTGGCACCACTGCGAATGAAAGACTCACGAGTCTTCTTGAGGAGCATATAGTCCTCTTCGGTATACTTGCTTTTGTCAAAGCCATCGTAAACAGCCTCTACACGCTTCCACAGTTTTTCGTTAAGAGTAACACTATTGCTGTGTTCGTCAAGGATAGGAGAAACACGCATTGAGACGTCCATGAGAGCGTCATCACACTCGGCCGACAGCATAGCATAGAACACACCAAGCACGCGATTAAGGGTTTTGCCAGAGCGTTCCATCTTTAAAATGGTATTCTCAAATGTAGCAGGCTCGGGATTATTGGCGATAGCTTCAATCTCGGCCTTATGTTCCTGAATACCTTGCATTATTGCAGGCTCATAGTCAGATGTGCTAATTCTATCAAAAGGAATAGCACCATGAGTGGTCTTGAAATCACTCAAAAACACATTGTCAGCCTTCATTTGAATTGAAAACAAAACTAAAGTTACTAATAAAATTTTCTTAATCATTGGAATTATATGTTTTAAATTTCTAATTACACAGTTAAATCTATATGCAAATGTACAAAATATTTATGAAAACCACACTACAATCTATACAATGACCCATAAATATATTTACTGCTAAAAGATAAAAAGCAACCTGACTCTATCATCAAGTTGCCTTTATCAGTGGAGCTGGAGGGGTTTGAACCCTCGTCCAAACGCGGAACTAATAAGCTTTCTACATGCTTAGTCTTGACTTGGTTTTCGACTTCAGGCAGGATCAAGACTACCAACCTGGAGCTTAGCCTCTAAATTTCGAACAGACCTCGAGGCATGATCCGTTCTATCTCCGATATACCTGCACCGCCATGTCGATAAGCCTCGCAGAAAGGGCCACCGGGCGATGTCTCGTCTCTATCCCTGGGACAGAGATTAAGCGATCCTACTGTGCTTCAGATCAAGCAGCGAGAGCGTAAGTGTTTTCGCCATTTAAAATTTAGTAATGACTGATATTATAGAGCATTGCCATCATCGCTCTGCATGCTTACCTACCACCTCTACACGCTGTCAAAGCCAAGTCAGCCCCGTCTTTGTTAACGCCTTTAAGCGATAAGCGGGTGCAAATGTACGATTTTTTTTTGATAAACAAGCAGTTTTATTATATTTTTTTGTAATTTTGCGTATTAATGAAGTTATATTATTATATATTGACCATTTTAACCGCATTCACAGCGTTTTCTTGCAGCGAATCGTCAAGCACCAACGACAATTCGGGATTCCATGTCTCGTGCACCTACGACGCCTCGCTCAACAGGGACAGTGCAACGCTTTACTTCCTGGAAGAAGACTACAACAAACTCTCCTCAGCAGGACTGTGCGTTGTCAAACCTGGCAATGCCTTTGAATGGCAAGGGCATGTGACTGGCCCCAAAGCCGCTTTCCTCAAGCTCAGCAACGACTCCGTGCCGTTCTACTTTGTCCTTGAGCCCGGCGAAACGACAATCAAGGTGCACCGCACATCTTGGGAAATCAACGGGGGACAGTGCAACAAGGAATACACCAGATTCATGCAGCATCGCAAATCGATAATTAAAGAAAAAAACAAGGTATTTAATTATTACCTCAAAATTGCTGCCGACTCTACCTTGACAGCTACAACCGAAAAGGACATCCTTGCACAAGACAGCATACTCTCCGACTCGCTGCACCGCTACACCGCTTGGCGCATGATCACAGGCGGACCTGTCGCAGTCATTGCACGCGAGCGGTTTTTCAATACATTACCCAAACAATATCAAATTAAAATCAAATAATATTAATCACAAAAAAATTATCTTATGGCAGTTACAAAAACAAGAACCGTAGGCTATGGTAGCCGTGTAAAAGACTCTTGCATGGGCGTTTTCGTAGGCATTGGTTTATTCCTGGTAGGAACCTACGTCATTGGTTGCAATGAATTTGACGCAAAGAAGACTAGCGACATGCTTGAAGAAGTTGCTGAAAAAGTTGAACACATCGATGTGGCTAAACGCAGTTCCGACAACGTGGGTCTTCTTGCACACGCATCGGCCGACGCTGTTACTACCGACTCTCTCGTTGACCCTGACTTCGGCGTAGGGTTTGTAGGTATCAAACTCGAGCGCACTGTAGAATACTACCAGTGGCAAGAGAATACCCACGAGGAAAGAAAAGACAAACTTGGCGGCGGTGAAGAAATCATCACTACCTACACCTACGAGAAAAAGTGGGTGAGCAAGCCCATCAACTCTAGCGGCTTTGAGGAAGCTGGTCACACCAACACTGTGAACTATACCACCGACAACAAAACCGAGTGGGCCAAGAATGTTGCTTTCGGCGACTACAAGCTTCCCGAATTCCTCATCCAGAGTATCTCGGGCAACGAGGACATGCGTCTCAACATTCCCGAGGCTAAAATGAATGAGCTCAACAGAGCCGTTGCCAACGCTAAGGGCGTGAGCGTTACCACACCCGTCACCGCCAGCACTAGCGACTCCACAGTTCAGAACGACAACTATGCTTATGCTCATGTCAACAAGAACGAGCTCTACCTGGGTCGCAACGCTAGCACTCCCGAGATTGGCGACGTGAGAATCACCTTCTCTTGCATTCCTTGCAAGACTGTCTCGGTCATCGCTACCGTTACCGAAGACTCTTTCAAGAAATACAAAGCAAGCAACAAAAAGACCTTCAGCAAGGTCATGAGCGGCAAAGTTGACCAGGAAGAAATGCTCGATGCAGCCGAGAGCGAATCTACAATGTGGAAATGGATCTTGCGCGTGGGCGGAACATTGGCAGTGTGCATCGGTATCATGATGATGTTCAACCTCCTTGTCACCATCGCAAAGGTTGTTCCCTTCATCTCTAAGATTATCGAATTCGGAACCACACTCATCAGCTTCATCATTGGCATAATCTGGTCACTCCTCGTGATGGTAATTTGCTGGATTGCTGCACGTCCGTGGATCATCGTTGTAGTCATTGGTGTTATTGCAGCCGTGGGCTTCTTCCTCTACAAGAACGCTCAAACCAAGAAACTCAAAGAGGAACTTGCCGCTGCTAAAACCAGCACCGAGGAAAACAAAGAGTAATCTATTGGTCAACTGGTAATTAAATCACAAACAATCATCATGGAATATACCCTAGCCCAGTGGCTGGTATATTCCATTTTTCTAAAACACTATCAGCGTGAAAAAGACTTTATTATCAACCATAGCAGTCCTTGCGCTCACATCTTGCAGCGGTGGCAGTGATAACAGCGGCAACGAAACCATCACGCCTATTGCACAAACGGGCGAACAAGCAGGCAAGGAAACAACTGTTAGGACCCAGCAAGTGACCATCGAGGGCAACATCGACCATAAGGAGTATAAAGCCGGTGTCGAATCGACCGTGACATTCCAGCATTTCCCCAAGAACGTGGCCGAGTTTGAGGCAGCAATGAACCAACTAGGCGGCGAGCCGCAAGGTGCAGTCGTGCTGCAACTCATGGCAATGGAACTATTCCGCAACGACTCGGTAGCAGGTCGCCAGTGCATTGAGAAGATCAACACCGAGGTCAATGTGCCCAGTGTGATGCGTCGTCTCCCCGACATCTTGCGCCGCAACGACTCCTATTCGCGCCCCTATCTCGTGGCTACATTCATGCAAGGTGCAACACCGCAAAACGGATACAACCCGCCACGCCCCTACAAGGTAAAAGTGCGCACCCACCCCGTCCACAGCTACGAGCGTAGCGAGATGCTCAAAGGATATGTCATCTACCTGCAAGTCGAAAGCAGCGGATATGACACATCATGGCGCGGCGTCGAGGTTGTCAAGCAAAAGGGTGACGACCACTACCGCGTGTCAAACTGCCCCTCGCTCTACACCCAATGCAAAGAAATCGACTGGGAAACCGACGAAGAATTCCAAGGATTAGAGTAATAAGTTTATAAACTATCTTATCTAACGCAAGCGGGCTCGTCACTAACTGACCAGCCCGCTTTGTTTATATTCCTTACACTATGATTTACTCATAAAATCCGGCACTCATCACATTATTATACATGTTCATGTTGTCGTGAAATGAACGCATCATGTCAAGAGCGTCAATGTTGTCGTCATAGTCCTTAATTTCTTCCTTGCTAATCACACCACCCTCATCATCCTTGTGGGTAATTTGAAGAAAGCACGGAGTGCCATCGGCATTGAAATAGTAGCGCTTCTCAATGGTGCCATCGTGCTGGTAGGTGTTACCCACGAAGAAAATAAACACAGGTTGCTGGCTTTTTTCGTCAACAAGATATTCCTCGTTGAACTGGAGAGCCGCCACATTATAGGACGAGCGCATGAAATACATGTCCCACTTATACATCTGATCCTCATCACCCGCTTCATGGCTATAACAGCTCACCTTCTTGTTCTGAATCCCAGTGCCAGGCATCATGCGATGCAAGTCTATCACCAAGTGGTTATCGGTTTCAGGCAGCTCAGCATCAGCCTTAATATTCTCCATCGCCCGTGCATAGAGCGTGCGCACCTCTGTGATGCGTTTTTGCTGCGCCTTGTTCTGTGCCACGGAACTCAATCCCATAGCAACAAGCGCTACCAACAATAATGCTTTCTTCATATATCTGTAAATAAAAGATTCAACACAGTTCACACGCAAAATTAGTAAATCTTCGTCAAAACCACAATACCCCCGCCCACATTTTCAGTAAAAACACCTCAATTCAAACCTCTCGCCGATTAACGCTAATTTTGCCTCTCGGGGAACTCGCAGAACTCGGGGAAGTTTTCTCTCTCGCTAATTACGCCGATTGCGCAGATTTTATTTTGACTGAAAGAAATTAAAATATTTAGAATAATTTTATTTCCTTTTGTTCTTTTGTTCTTCTGTCAAAAAATCACGCAGAGGGCGCTGCGCTTGAAATTTACTGAAAATAATTTGAAAATACCAAATCTGCGCAATCTGCGTAATCTGCGAGAGAAAACTTCCCCGAGTTCCCCGAGAGGTCAAAAATTTCTTCTAATTTCGAATAATTTCTTTCAGTAAGAATAAAATCTGCGCAATCTGCGAGAGAATACTTCCCCGAGTTCCCCGAGAGATAAAATATTTACGAGTGATAATTTGGTGATTGGAAGAAAATGTTGTAACTTTGTGCTTTCAAAATTGAGACTGAATGATGAGGAGAGTCTTGAAAAGAAACTACTGTTCACGAGGCGCCAAGGCGTTTCTCTCACTTCATCACCCCAATAGCCACCCACTAACTCAACGAGTTTAGCGGGTGTTTTTCGTTTATATAAACTGATTTTTAGTACAACCACATATTAAAGAAAGGATTTACAAATGTCACACTTAAGGTTTAAAGAAGTAGAGGTTGCGTTTAACCGCACTCCGGTAAAGGTCGAGATTCCCAAGGAAGCCCCCTCGCAATACTTTGCCAAGTATGTGTTTAACCGCAAGAAGATGTATGAATATCTTCCTAAATCGACCTACGACGCGCTCATCCGTGCTATTGACAACAAGGAGCCTCTCAATCGTGAGCTCGCCGACGATGTTGCCGCAGGCATGAAGCAATGGGCGCTCGACAACGGTGTGACTCACTATACCCACTGGTTCCACCCCTTGACCGACGGCACTGCCGAGAAGCATGACTCATTTGTGGAGCACGACGGCAAGGGCGGCGTGATGGAAGAATTCAGCGGCAAGTTGCTCATGCAGCAGGAGCCAGATGCGTCGAGTTTCCCCAACGGCGGCATACGCAACACATTCGAGGCGCGCGGCTACTCGGCTTGGGACATCTCTTCGCCTGCGTTCATCCACGACAACACCCTGTGCATCCCCACCATTTTCATTGCTTACTCGGGCGAGTCACTTGACTACAAGACCCCGCTGCTGCGCGCACTCAACAGCGTTGACCGTGCCGGCACCGCTGTGGCTCAAATGTTTGACCCCGCTGTGAAGCATGTGACGTCAAACCTGGGCTGGGAGCAGGAATACTTCCTTGTGGATGAGGCATTATATGCAGCCCGTCCCGACCTTGCGTTGACAGGACGCACCCTGCTGGGACATGAGAGCGCCAAGAACCAGCAGCTCGAGGACCATTACTTCGGCGCTATTCCCATGCGCGTTGAGGAGTTTATGCTTGACCTGGAAATCGAAGCCCACAAACTTGGCATTCCTGTAAAGACCCGACACAACGAGGTTGCGCCCAACCAGTTTGAGCTGGCACCCGTATATGAAGAAACCAATCTTGCCAACGACCACAACCTGCTGCTCATGAGCGTGATGGCACAAGTGGCAAGGCGTCACCACTTCCGCGTGCTATTGCACGAGAAACCCTTTGCCGGCATCAACGGCAGCGGCAAGCACAACAACTGGAGCCTGGGCACCGACACTGGAACACAACTGTTCAAGCCGGGCAAGAACGCCAAGGAAAACCTGCAATTTATCACATTCGTCTCTTGCGTGATGAGCGCAGTGCACCGCTACAACGGACTGCTCAAGGCATCAATCTCATCGGCAACCAACGCTCATCGCCTGGGAGCCAACGAGGCCCCTCCCGCAATCATCTCTATGTTCATGGGATCGCAGTTGAGCAAGGTCATCGACAGCCTTGTGAGCGACGACAAGGACGACAACCTCAACATAAACGCCAAGGAAGAACTCAATCTCAAGGTTTCGCAGATTCCCGAGATCCTGCTCGACAACACCGACCGCAACCGCACGTCGCCCTTCGCCTTCACCGGCAACCGCTTCGAGTTCCGCGCCGTGGGTTCAAGCGCCAACTGTGCATCGGCAATGATAGCGCTCAATGCCGCCGTTGCCGAGCAACTCTATGAATTCAAAGACGTTGTTGATGCCCTGGTGGCCAATGGCATGGAACTCAACGACGCAATACTCTATCAGGTCAAAGTGTTCCTCAAGCAATCTCGCAGCATACACTTCGATGGCAACGGTTATAGCGACGATTGGAAGCAAGAGGCGGCAAAACGTGGACTCGACTGCGAGACATCGGTGCCTAAAATCTTTGACTCTTATCTTGAACCCAAAGCTATTGAGCTCTTCAAAAGAACTGGCGTATTCACCCAGGTTGAGCTTGAAGCCCGCAACGAAGTGAAATGGGAAATTTACACCAAGAAAGTTCAGATCGAGGCGCGTGTATTCGGCGACTTGGCATTAAACCACATTGTCCCTGTTGCAACACGTTACATGTCGCTCCTGCTCGACAACGTGTATAAGATTAAGAATCTCTTCCCCCAAGAGAAGAGCGAAATAATTGCTTCTCAAGACCTTGCGATGATTGAAAAAATGTCAGAACACCTGCTGTTCATCAAGGACAAAGTGAATGAAATGGTCGAGAATCGCAAAGCAGCTAACCAAATTGATAGCATGCGAGAACGTGCCATTGCCTATCACGACACTATAGTCCCCCTGCTCGACGAGATACGTTACCACGTTGACAAACTCGAGCTCATGGTCGACGACGAAATGTGGCCCCTGCCCAAGTATCGCGAACTGCTGTTCATAAGATAAGACCAAAGCATTGTCTTACACATATTTCAATAGAGGGCTTCACATGCGAACCCTCTATTTTTTATCTTCTACGGTCACAGTGTAACGAGATGGGAGTATATGTAGAAGATACGGTATATGATTTATGTGATTTATGTGACCGTAAACGGTGAAACCGTTTCATTGCATCGTAACCAGCGGTCAACCGACCGTCGGTACATGACTACCACCTACGACCTCGGATGAGGTCGCATTGCATATTACAGTGCGACGTGCGACCACTTCGAGGTCGGATTCGTAGTAGATGTCACTACCGACGGACTGCGTCCGCCGGTTACGATGCACTGTGACGGTTTCACCGTCATCGGTATGGTTTATTGTTTGATCAGGTTATAGTATGTGTCAAGGTCGAGTTTCATTATCTTGACCATATCCTTGTCGCCGCCCAGGAGGTTGCTGCAGCGGTTTAGACAGCCGGTATCGACGAAGCCGCACTTCTGCATTACTCTGCCAGAGGCGGGGTTGCCGGTGAAGTGGTCGCACCAGATGTTCTCGAATTGCTTGACATTGATGCAGTAGTCAAGCATTAGCCTCAATGCTTCGGTACAGATGCCTCGGTTCCAGTAAGGTCGTGGTACCCAGTAGCCCATCTCGCAGTCGTTTGTGCCGATGGGGATGTTGCTCGTGTCGTGTGTGAAGTAGCCCATGGCACCTATTGCCTCACCGGTTTCTTTGAGGACAATGGCCCAAGTGGTGTCGTTGGTGAAGATGTTCTTTATCACATCAAGACTTTCTTCCTGTGACTTGTGAGGAGGCCAGCCTGCACGAGGCCCGACTTCGGGGTCGGACGCATACTTGAACAACGCAGAGGCATCGCTTTCCTGCCACCGTCGCAACAAGATTCTATCAGTTTCCATAATGAATTACTCTTCTTGCAGTAGGTTGAGAAGGAGCAGCATTGCCTCGGTGGTGGCACGGTTGATTACACGGTCGCGGTCGCCGGGAAAGCGCTTCACTTGGCTCACTACCCTATTCCCCGCCTTGGCAGCCATCCACACTGTGCCCACGGGAGTTTCCTCGGTGCCTCCACCGGGGCCTGCCACGCCGCTAGTGGCTATCGAGCAGTCACAGCCTAGCAGGTCACACACGCCTTGCACCATCTGTTCCACTACGGGTTGGCTCACGACGGTGTACTCATCAACAACGTCCTGCGGCACACCCAGTTGGTTTATCTTAACCTTTGTATCATAGCACGTTACCGAACCAGTAAAATACTCGCTGCTGCCTGCTATGCGCGTTATCTCGTGTGCGATGTTTCCGCCTGTGCAACTCTCGGCCGATGCCATTGTCAAGCCCTGCTTGCGCAACTCATTGCCAAGTATAGCCGCAAGAGGTACATCTCCGTCGCACATTATGAGATTGCCCAGCAAAGCATGGAGTTGGGCAACGGCCTTGTCCAATTGATTTTTAAGGACTACTGCATCGCTATGCCTTCCGTCAAGACGCAATCTGATAATACCTTCATTGGGCAAGTAAGCAAGATGAAGGCTCTCGGGCAGCGAGTTCTCGAAATCATCAAGCCTCATGGCAAGGGCACTCTCGATGATACCGCTCACCATGAGCGTGCGGTGCTCGACATGCATTCCGTCGGGAAAACGTCGGGAAAGCTGCGGTATCACTTCGCGCTGCATCATCGTGCGCATCTCATGAGGCACACCAGGCATCGACACTGCGACTTTGCCGTCACGCTCAAACCACATGATGGGAGCTGTGCCCACCTCGTTCTGAATCACACGGCAACTTGAAGGAACCATTGCCTGCATGCGGGTGTACTCATTGAGTTTTATGCCCCTGCGATTCACCACTTCAAGCACATTTTGCGCAGTCACTTCGTCATATATCATTTCGCCGCCGAAATACTCGCACAGCGTTGCCTTTGTGATGTCGTCCTTTGTGGGCCCCAAGCCTCCTGTCATCAGCACCACATCTGTCACGGCAAATGCCTGATCCATGGCAAGTTTTATCTCGCCAGCATCATCAGCCACAACCTTCACACTACTTGCCTCCCATCCTAGCGGAGACACTTCACGGGCAATCCATCCCGAATTGGTATCGGTCACCTGCCCTATAAGTAATTCGTCGCCTATTACAATTACACTGTATTTCATAGCACAAAAGTAAGCAAAAATTTGTATCTTTGCAAAATAAAATCAACCTATGTATAACTATCTTGACGATCTCAACGAGCAACAACGCAAAGCCGTGGAATATTGCGACGGCCCGCAACTGGTCATAGCAGGTGCAGGCTCGGGCAAGACCCGTGTGCTCACATATAAAATAGTACACTTACTCAACCTGGGCATACCGCCTTACCGCATCATGGCGTTGACCTTCACCAACAAGGCTGCGCGTGAGATGCGAGAGCGCATTGAGGCACTGGTGGGGCACGAGACCGCATCACGCCTGTGGATGGGTACGTTCCACTCTATTTTCTCACGCATCCTTCGCATGAATGCCGAGCGTATAGGGTTCAAGCACGACTTTACCATTTATGACTCAAACGACTCCAGGTCATTAATTAAACTCATCATCAAAGATATGGCACTTGATGATAAGGTATATAAGCCGTCATCAATACAAAGCACCATTTCTAATGTGAAAAACAGCCTTATCTCGCCTGCCGACTACGAGAAGCATCAGGGCATACGCGACGCCGACAACAATGCCGGACGTCCCATGACCTACGCCATATACAAAGCTTACTGGAACCGATGCCGAGTTGCCGGAGCCATGGATTTTGATGACCTGCTATTTTACACTAACATATTGCTGCGCGACAACCCCGACGTGCTCAATAACTACCAGGACATGTTCCAGTATTTCCTGGTAGATGAGTATCAAGACACCAACTTCGCCCAGCATCTCATTCTCGTGCAGTTGTGCAGCAAGCACAACCGCCTGTGTGTTGTGGGTGACGACGCACAGAGCATCTACTCGTTCCGCGGAGCCAATATTGAGAATATCTTGAAACTCAAAAAGGTGTACCCCACCCTACAGACCTACAAACTCGAGCAAAACTACCGCTCAACACAGAATATAATCCAAGCCGCCAATTCGCTCATCGAGAAAAACAAAGGGCAGATAGCAAAACATCTGTTCTCGGAGAACAGCATCGGCTCGAAAATAGCAATCACGCAGTGTTACAGCGACTATGAGGAAGCCTACGTGGTTGCCAACCAGATTGCAGCTCTCAAAGCACGACACGGGGACAGATACAGTGACATCGCTGTGCTTTATCGCACTAATGCCCAGTCGCGCACGCTTGAGGAAGCATTGAGCAACGGCGGACGCCGCGACAAGCACGGTAATGTGCGCAGTGCCATCCCTTACCGCATCTACGGCGGGTTGTCATTCTACCAGCGCAAGGAAATCAAGGATGCAGTGAGCTACTTCAGGCTATCTCTCAACCCCGACGACGACGAGGCCTTGCGGCGCATCATCAATTACCCGTCGCGTGGCATAGGCGACACAACCCTGGGCAAAGTGCAGCATTGCGCTATGCAGGCCAATGTGAGCATGTGGCAAGTCATCCAGCTACCAGACACCTACGGGTTAGAGGTAAACAAGGGCACGCTCAAGAAAATAAACAACTTCGCCGAACTTATCAATGGCTTCATGCAGCTCAACAGAGATAACCTTGACGCAAGCATCGTGGCACGCACTATCATTGAGCGCACGCAACTCCTGTCTATCCTCATGAATGACAACACGCCCGAGAACATCAGCAGGCAAGAGAACCTTACCGAACTGATGAGCGGTGTCAACGAGTTTGTCGAGGAACACCGTGAGGAAGGCAACGAGAACATCTCACTAGCCGATTATCTGGCACAAGTTTCACTTCTCACCGACCAGGACGAAGACAACGGCAATGGCGACCGCGTCACATTGATGACCGTGCATGCAGCCAAAGGGTTGGAGTTCAAGCATGTGATAGTCGTGGGAGTGGAAGAAGACCTTTTCCCGTCTTATATGAGCCAGAGTTCAATGCGAGAGATCGAAGAAGAACGCCGTCTGCTCTACGTTGCCATCACACGCGCAAAGAAAACCTGCATGCTCACATTCGCTTCGTCTAGGTATCAGAACGGGCAAACAAAGACTTGCACAATGAGTAGATTTATCAGGGACATAGACCCGCAATTCATTGATGCAGGTTCCACAAGAACAGCCATTATGGGCACCATGCCGCCAACTAATCGGCAACACACCGTTATCTCACGCCAGGACGCGACTGCACGCACGACTTCGTCCCCAGCGAGACCAAATACAGCCTCCTTTACCACGACGGTGCCCTCCCACCATTCAGTACCAACCACATCAGCCGGAGGATACTCGGTGCACGATGTGAGTGAAGTGTCGTCTGGCATGAGCATTAACCACTCAAGGTTCGGACCTGGCAAAATCACTGCCATTGACAACAATGGCGCCGATGCCAAGATTATTGTCCAGTTTGAAGACGTGGGCACAAAGACCCTATTGCTTAAATACGCTAAATTTGAAATTATACAATAATGAAGACTCCCTACTACATAGTTTACGAGGAAAAATTGCGCAACAACCTCAACCTCATCTCTCGCGTCATGCACGAGAGCGGCGCAAAAATCATCATGGCTTTCAAGGCCAACGCCTTGTGGAAAACATTCCCCATTTTTAGGGAATATGGCATATGCTCCACCGCAAGTTCGGTCAACGAAATGCTGCTAGCCAATGATGAACTCGAGTGCAAGGCACACACTTATTGCCCCGCCTACACCGACGAAACAATAGTAAAATTCATGGAAGGAAGTTCGCACATAACCTTCAATTCAGTAGCACAATACGTTCGTTTCAAAGACAGAATCGACGAGTATGAGAAATCCACAGGGCGCCACATCAGTTGCGGATTGCGCGTCAACCCCATGTGCTCGGTTATCGACCACGACATCTACAACCCCTGCACACCGGGGTCTCGCTTTGGAGTCACTGCCGATGCCCTGACACAACTCCCCGAGGGACTTGAGGGTTTCCACTTCCACGCATTGTGCGAGTCAACAAGTTATGACCTCGAAAAAGTGCTCACGGCATTAAAAGAGCAATTCGGACAATATCTCCCCCATCTCAAGTGGGTAAACATGGGCGGCGGACACCTCATGACACGCAAGGACTACGACGTGGAGCACCTCATTTCGCTACTCAAGCAATTCAAGAGCGAGTTCCCCAACCTGGACCTCATCCTAGAACCAGGCAGCGCCTTTTGCTGGCAGACTGGCGACCTCGAAGCAACCGTCGTTGACATCGTTGAGAACTGCGGCATCAAGACCGCTATCGTCGATGTGTCATTTGCATGCCACATGCCCGACTGCCTTGAAATGCCTTACAAACCCCGCATCACGCAAGCACTTGAAGATGTTGACACAAGCAAACCCACCTACCGCATCGGCGGCAACTCTTGCCTGAGTGGAGACTTTGTGGGAGACTGGAGTTTCGAGCAAGAATTGAAGGCTGGCGACCGCCTTACGTTTGAGGATATGAACCATTACACAACGGTAAAAACCAACATGTTCAACGGTATCGACCACCCCGCGCTCATTCTCGAACGACTCGACGGAGCCCAAGTCGTTATGAGAGAGTTCACTTACAACGACTACAAAAATCGCATGTGCTAGGATTTAGAACTAATATACTTGTATATTAGACGAAAAATTGCTAATTTTGCACACAGTATAAGAGAAAATGCAGATTTAAATGATAAAAAAGAGTACGCTAGAAGAAGTTATCAGTAAAGACCTGGCTGCGATATGGACAATCCTCAGTCCCGAGGAGAAGAGAATCGTGACCGACAACTTCATTATACGCAAATTTAAAAAGAACCAAATCATCTATGCCGAGCGAGACGAGCCTGTCTATCTGTGGACCCTTCTCGAAGGCAAGGTGAAACTGATGAAAGACGGCATGGGCGGACGCCAGCAGATTTTGCGACTCTACCGCCCCATCCAGTATTTTGGCTACCGAGCATTCTTCGCCCACGAACCCTACGTGTCAAGCGCAGTGGCATTTGAGGCATCCACTCTGGGAATGCTACCCATGAAACTCGTTACAGAGATGATTGACAACAACCGCAAGCTGGCTTGGTTTTTCATCAACGAATTATCCAAGAACCTAGGTGGCAGCGACACTAAGATCGTCAACCTCACGCAGAAACACCTGCGCGGCCGTCTCGCCGAGGCGCTTACCGTGATGCTCGACCACTACGGATATGAAGAAGACGGTGAGACACTCAAGATTTACATGGCACGAGAGGACTTAGCAAACCTCTCTAACATGACTACCTCAAACGCAATCAGGACATTATCGACCTTCGTCCAGGAGAAAATCATCACCGTGGACGGACGCCGCATCAAGATCCTTGACGAAGAAAACTTGCGCAACATCAGCAAATTTGGATAAACTATGATCATCGCTCAACAAAAAAGAAAAGAAAACATGGCCGAATACCTCCTCTACATGTGGCAGGTAGAGGATATCATGCGTGCTTGCAACCTCGACATCGACATTATTGAGCGTAACGTCATCGCACAGTATCAGGTTGACGACGACACCCGCGCACAGATGCGTGAATGGTGGGAGTCACTCATCAAGATGATGGAACTTGAGAACGTGAAAGAGTCTGGCCATCTCCAGATCAACAAGAACGTGATCATACGCCTTACCGACCTCCACCTGCAGCTGGTGAAGAACGATAAATATCCTGCCTACGGAGCCGACTATTACCGCACCCTTCCCTTTATCGTCGAGCTCCGCGCCAAGCATGGCAACGTTGAAGATGCCGCAGGCGAACTCGAGACTTGCTTCAACGCCCTCTACGGCATGCTCTTGCTCAAATTGCAAGGCAAGGAAGTGAGCAAAGAGACTGAAACGGCAATGGCACAAATATCACACTTTTTAGGACTCTTATCGGCCTATTATGTCAAATATGAAGCCGACGAACTTGAACTGGATTAACGGCTATGAATATTCTCATAACAGGTGCCAATGGCCAATTAGGCAACGAGATGCGCAACGTGTTGAGCGCACACGACTGTTACAACGTTACCTATACCGACGTAGCAGAACTTGACTTAACCGACGCCCAAGCCCTCTGCAACTTTTTTGACTCACACGACATTGACATCGTGGTCAACTGTGCAGCCTACACCGCTGTTGATGCTGCCGAGGACAACGAACCTTTGTGCCGGCTCATCAACGTAGATGCGGTAAAACTGCTTGCTACTGCTGCACAGGCCCATAATGCAAGAGTGATTCATGTATCAACCGACTACGTCTTCGATGGCAAGGGCCACCGCCCCTACCGCGAGGACGACACCACATGCCCGCAATCAGTTTATGGCAGCACCAAACTCGATGGGGAGAAAGCCCTGTTCGGTGCTGCCCCAAGTAGCGTAGTGTTGCGCACGGCATGGCTATACTCGCCCTATGGCAAGAACTTTGTGAAAACAATGCTCATGCTAGGCAAGACACGTGACAGCCTCAACGTGGTCGTTGACCAAGTGGGAACACCCACCTACGCCCGTGACCTAGCGCTAGCAATTAAAGCAATCATCGACGCACCGCAATGGGTGCCCGGCATATATCATTTCAGCGACGAGGGAGCAATCTCCTGGTACGACTTCACCAAGGCCATACACCGCCTGGCAGGCATCGCCACATGCAACGTTTCACCTTGCATGAGCGACCAGTTCCCAGCCAAAGCCGCACGCCCCAATTACAGCGTGCTCGACAAATCAAAAATTAAAGCCACTTACGGCATCACAATACCCTATTGGGAGGACAGTCTAAAACACTGCCTTAACCGCTTGAAAGAAAATGAGTAACGTACAAGAAATATCTAAACGACGCACGTTTGCGATTATTTCGCATCCCGATGCAGGTAAAACAACACTCACCGAGAAGCTGCTGCTTTTCGGTGGTGCAATCCATGTTGCAGGTGCTGTGAAATCTAATAAGATTAAGAAAACAGCCACTAGCGACTGGATGGAAATAGAGAAACAGCGTGGTATCTCGGTAGCAACCTCTGTTATGGGGTTCAACTACGGCGACTACAAGATTAACATCCTCGACACCCCTGGTCACCAGGATTTTGCCGAGGACACTTACCGTACCCTCACCGCTGTCGATAGCGTTATTATCGTGGTCGATGTGGCAAAGGGTGTGGAGACACAGACACGCAAACTCATGGAAGTGTGCCGCATGCGCAACACACCTGTGATTATCTTTGTCAACAAACTTGACCGTGAGGGTCGCGATCCGTTTGACATCCTCGACGAACTTGAAAAAGAACTCCAAATCAGCGTTCGTCCCTTAAGCTGGCCCATCAACATCGGAGCCAAGTTCAAGGGAGTATATAACATCTATGAGCACAGCCTTGACCTGTTCCGTCCCGACAAGCAGCACGTCACCGACCGTGTGGAAATAGCCGATATCAACGACTCGTCCATTGACGAGGCTGTGGGCGAAGACGATGCAGCACAACTCCGCACCGACATTGAACTGATTGATGGTGTTTATCCCGAATTTGAGGTCAGCGATTACCTTGAGGGTCAAGTTGCTCCTGTGTTCTTCGGTTCAGCGCTCAACACATTCGGTGTAAAGGAGCTGCTTGACTGCTTCGTGCGCATCGCTCCGTCGCCCCGCCCAGTAGAAGCCGAGGAACGCAAAGTAGAACCCAGCGAAGAGAAATTCTCTGGTTTCGTCTTTAAGATCCATGCCAATATGGACCCCAACCACCGCAGTTGCATTGCATTCGTCAAAGTTTGCTCTGGCGTCTTCCGTCGCAACGAGGTTTACAAACACGTGCGCAGCGGCAAGACCTACCGATTCTCAGCTCCCACAGCATTCATGGCACAGAAAAAAGAAATTATCGACGAGGTTTACCCCGGCGATATCGTTGGTCTCCCCGACAATGGAATCTTCAAGATAGGCGACACCATCACAGAGGGCGAAGAACTCCACTTCAAGGGACTGCCCAGTTTCTCACCCGAGATGTTCAAGTATATCGAGAACACTGACCCCATGAAGACCAAGCAGCTCAACAAGGGTATCGAGCAACTCATGGACGAAGGTGTGGCACAGTTGTTTGTCAACCAGTTCAACAACCGCAAGATTATAGGCACCGTGGGCCAACTTCAGTTTGAGGTTATCCAGTACCGCTTGCTTCATGAGTATGGCGCACAATGCCGCTGGGAACCCATTCACCTCTACAAAGCCTGCTGGATCGAAAGTGACGACGAGACGGCTCTCGATGCATTCAAGAAACGCAAATATCAGTTCATGGCAGTTGACCGTGACGGACGAGATGTCTTCCTTGCCGACTCGGGCTACGTGCTGCAAATGGCACAGCAAGACTTCCCCAAAATCAAGTTCCACTTCACTAGCGAATTTTAAACATGGACATTTCTATTCTCAAGCAATTATATGCCCAGCACGTGGGCAGCGAGTGCACCAGCATAACAGAATTGCCTGGTTCTGGCTCTAACCGCCGCTACTTCCGCCTTACCGGTGAGCAAACTATCATCGGTGTCATCGGCGAGGTAGCCGAAGAGAATCAAGCATTCCTCTACATGGCGCGTCATTTCAAATCAAAGAACCTCCCCGTTCCCGAAGTATATCTCGAGAGCGATGACCACATGGCCTACATCCAGGAAGACCTGGGCGACAGCATACTTTTCAACGAAATAGAAAAAGGGCGCAAGACTCGCGTCTTTGGTGATGAAGAGAAAAAAATGCTCGCCGAGACTCTGAGGCAACTGTGTAAATTCCAGTTTGCCGGAGCCGACGGTTTTGACTTCTCAATGTGCTATCCTGCTGCCGAGTTCGACCGCCGTTCTATCATGTGGGATCTCAATTATTTCAAATACTGCTTCCTCAAGGCAACAGGACTTGACTTCCTTGAGAGCAAACTCGAGGACGACTTCCAGCGCATGGCCGACGTGCTGCTACGTAGCAACTCGGCTACATTCATGTATCGCGATTTCCAGTCTCGCAACGTAATGATCAAAGACGGAGATCCTTGGTTTATCGATTTCCAGGGCGGACGCAAGGGACCATTCTACTACGACGTTGCCTCTTTCCTGTGGCAAGCCAAGGCCAACTTCCCCGACTCGTTGCGACAGGAATTACTCAAAGAATACATCACCGCTCTGCGCAAGTATAAACCTGTCGATGAGGACTACTTCCACTCACAGTTGCGCCACTTCGTTCTGTTCCGCACGTTGCAGGTACTGGGTGCCTATGGTTTCCGCGGTTACTTCGAGAAGAAACCGCATTTCATGCAGAGCGTTCCCTTCGCGATTGCCAACTTGAGAGAGTTGCTCAAAACACCCTATGTAGAATATCCCTATCTCAACGAAGTGCTCAACAACCTCGTGCGCATGTCGCAGTTTACCGAGGGATTGGAAAAACGCAGCCTCACGGTCAAGGTCATGAGTTTTGCCTACAAAAAAGGTATCCCCGACGACACCTCGGGCAATGGCGGTGGATTTGTATTTGATTGCCGTGCAGTCAACAACCCTGGTAAATATGACCGCTACAAACCCTTCACAGGCCTTGATGCCTCTGTTATCAAGTTCCTTGAGGACGACGGTGAGATCCTTGTGTTCCTTGACCATGCTTATGCTCTCGTTGATGCAACCGTCAAGAGATATGTCGAGCGTGGTTTCACCAACCTGATGATATGCTTTGGTTGCACAGGCGGACAACACCGCTCGGTTTACAGCGCGCAGCACATGGCACAGCACATCAATGAGAAATTCAACGTCAAGGTGGAACTAATCCACCGCGAACAGAACATTGAGCAAACTTTCAACGTCAAGTAAATGAAAGCAATGATATTTGCAGCCGGGCTCGGAACCCGGCTGCGTCCTTTAACCAACGACCGCCCCAAGGCACTTGTAGAGGTGGGAGGAAAGCCCATGCTTGAGCACGTCATCAATCACATGGCACAAGCAGGCTTTGACGACATCACCATCAACATTCATCACTTTGGGCAAAAGATTATTGATTTCCTGGCAAGTAAAGATAACTTCGGCCTCAACATCCACATCAGCGATGAACGTGACTTGCTCCTCGACACTGGCGGTGGTATTCTTAAAGCGCGTCCATTTCTCGACGGCGACGAACCATTCCTTGTGCACAATGCCGACATACTCACCGACCTCGACCTCAAAGCAATGGTCAACGCACATGTGGCAAGCAACGCCACTGCATCACTTTTAGTGAAAGAGCGTGAAACTCAACGCTATTTTGTGTTCGACAAGGATTATCGTCTCAACGGATGGATTAACAAAAAAACTGGCGAAACTAAACCAGCGTCACTTCACTATCAAGGTGACGAAATGCTAGAACGTGCTTTCGGTGGGGTACATGTCATCTCTCCGTCCATCTTCCCCTTGCTAGAGAAACACGCACAGGGTGAGCAAGTGTTCTCCATAACCCCATTCTACATAGGCGAGTGCGGCAACTGCCACATCCATGGTTATGAATCACCGTCTCCCTACAACTGGCTCGACGTGGGGAAACCCGAAACTCTCGAAGAAGCAAATAGGCTGTTCGGGTAAATAGTGATAGCCTCTACCCTATTTCTTTCTGACGATGTAATTAAACTCGTCAAAGTTAACAACGCCCATTTCGGCAAGAATTTCACGGCTACGGTCCACATCCTCTTGGGCATTATATGACGGAATGTGAGGTAATCTCACTGTCACCTTGCTAGAAATATCAGGTTTGCTCATTAACCACCCAAGGTTAGTGAGCAAATTATTTTGTGACAGTTGCGTGTATTTTTCATATATTTCGCGATTCATGTCCTTGATGTCAATGATATAATTGTTGACATGAGGAAATACACGTTCAAGATGTTCAAGCGGAACATTAAGCGATGTTTCAAGAGTGATATTCCAACGCGTGTCGCAACTCTGGCAAAACGACTCAATAAATCGGCTTTGAAGCAATGGCTCGCCGCCGCCAAAGGTAATGCCCCCGTCAGTTGCCAGGAAATAAAGGTTATCTATCATCACCTCGTCGATCAACTGCTGCACCGTCACACGGCGAGGCACCCTATCCATGTTATGGCAAAAATCGTTCAAGCAAAACTCGCACCGGAGCGGACAACCCATGAACGCGACAAGCGTCACAACGCCATTGCCATCAAGTGCAAGGCGATGACGACTCACCGCAAGTATAGGAGCTAGGATTTCTTTTGATTCTGTACTTGACACTGCCGAAAACCTTACTAAATCAACATGAGTGCTTTGCTGCACTCATGCATTTATTTGTTAATATCCTTGACATCAATGCTATCAGTGAGCGTTGTCGAGTCAATCTCGGCAACCACATCGCCTTCAAGCTCATACACAGTGTCAATACTTTGATTTGGCACAGACCCCATGTGTCCGCCGCCAGGGATACAAGACGCCACAGTAAGTCCGAGTCCGGCAACAACCACCGCCTTGCCCAGCATGCTGCGCAAGTTCAGCTGATTTTCCAAGTAACGCACTTCGGCCTCGCACGCAGGACATGTTCCCTTGCAGTCGCCCTTGTGGTTGCACTCTGTGGGAGTATATACTATATCGTTAGCATCGGCTATCTGCTTGCGCACACGCTTCAACTCGTTGCACACTTTCTTTCCATTTTTCATAACTAATCAATTTACAGGTTTAAGCTCATCAATTGCAACCGGCATAACATCTTCAAGTTCGTCGGTTCCTCCATCCTCATATTCACGCACGGGTTCAATGCTGCAAAGCACTTGCAACAATGCAACTATGGCATTTGCGCCTTTCTGTGCAGGGATGAATGTACCCTTTAAATTGCGTATGTCTACAAGACCAAACTTTATGCTTCCTCCTTTATTGTCTTTAGCGCGCACATAAATGCCCATGGGAGATTTTGAGAAGAACTCACGTGCATCGGCATTGTCATAAGCATAGCCCTCGGTCTGCTCATAGTTGAGCATCTTCATGTATAGCGAGCCATTGCTGTTGCCCAGTTTCACCATCTTGTTGTCGTACTCATAGATATATTCGTTGTCATATATCTCGGGTTGCTGGCCCATTGATGCGGCGAAAGCCTTCAACTGGTTGAGCACATCATCGGGCGTGGTTGAGCATGCAGTGACAACGGCATTCCAGTCGTCAAGGTTAGGATCCTTTGCCATACCCATTGCCACAGGACCATCAATAGTCTTCAATATTGATTCTATATCCAGCCGTCCTATGAACGGAGTTTTCTTGAAGGTCTCTATCATAGTAGCAATTTGAGGAAGCTCAACAAATTTCTCGCCTTTCACGCTCATCGACACAATGTTCTCCATTGATTCAGGCACTGATTTCAAGAAGTCGGCCGTTGGTTTACCCAGTGTGCCCGACAGCAACTGAACATACTCGCTGTTATCGTCGGCCAGGATCTTCACTTCCAGTTCGGCAGAATCCTCATTTAAATTGGCCGAGGCAACATACGCTTTGATATCACTCTCCACAAAAATGTCAATGAGAGGGAATTTCTCCGACATCTCCTTATAAGTTTTGCTACGCTTTGACAAGAGTTTCACTCCGTCGAGCAGCATGTAAGCATTCACGTCATTCTCGGCATTCAAGCACTCCATCACTTCGCTGTTGTCAAGTATTGACTTCGATGTGCGGGCGAGCATATTCCGCGCAGCGGCCGAGAGTTTGCTCACTTCCTGCGGTTTGTTTACTGTTGCGTGGAAAAATATCCCATCATGCAAGGCATAGAAATCATCCCCCACCGAAATACAGTTCAAACCATCAACATCGGCAAAATCCTTACCGGCACGACGCTCAATCACCTTGCGTGCTGCATCTTCATCGTCTATGCCCATGAGCACTACCGAGCCAAATGTCTTCAACGTATAGAACGAGAATACTTTGCAATCATGATCAACTCCCATTTCGGGCAAGTCAATGAGCATTTTGCTGAATGTAGATTCATCATTCTCGTCAACGATTGCTTGCAGCGATTCAGGCATCGTAAAATCTCCCGACCCACTCAGCATGCCGCTTTTTTCCAATATATTAGGGACATCCACACTGACAACGCCCACAGCATCAGCAGGGATAACTTTCAGCATTTCATCGTTTTTGTTGCTACATGAAACGAGAAATGCCACCACACATAAACTAATTAGTAGCTTGTAAAACCTCATTTTAGTTGTAATAATCTTATCTTGTGCAACAATAATTTACAAATTTAGCAATTAAATTTGACAACACAACAAAAAAAGTCACCCAATTTTTCTGGATGACTCAACAAATCATCAAAAGCAGCTATATAGAATACATCTAACCGCTTTTTCGTGTGTATTATGATACTAAGGCTTGTGAAGTTTCATTGCTATAACGACGAGACTCATTCATCACATTATTACGGAACATCATATATACAAGCTCCTGGAGCGGTGTCAATTCCATGCTACGTTCCACACCCAGGATTTCATCACAAAAGAAAGTGTCAAGAATGACTTTTCTTTCTTCTACCGACATATTCTTCATGCGATTAATCACTCGCGACGAAATAACAATTAGATTTTCCATATTATATTTCCTTTCTTATTTTACACTGCAAAGTTACGCAACACATGTGCTTAGATTTTACACACCAAAAATAACAAAAGTTAAAACTATCACAAAGAGCACTAAAAAAGCAGAGGCTGGAACCCCTGCTTGATAATTATACCACATATGCGACATCAAATCACCACCCTAGCAAACGGAGGTGCAGTGATGTCGCAAAATTGCTTGTCAAGATAACGGTAATGCCCAGCGACAGCAATCATAGCAGCATTGTCGGTAGTAAATGAGCGTTTAGGGATAAATGCCGTGAGTTTGTGACGGCGAGCATACTCTTCGACAGCAGCACGCACACCGCTATTAGCCGACACACCTCCCCCTATGGCTATAGTCTTGATGCCAGTATCCTTTATCGCCTTGGTGAATTTTGTCATCAAAATATCTATAATCGTCTTCTGCAACGAAGCAGCAAGATCGGCCTTGTTTTCCTCAATGAAATTTGGGTTAACCTTCAACTCATCGCGCAAGGTATATAAAAACGATGTCTTCAATCCACTGAAACTATAATCATATCCCTGCAACCTAGGTTTTGCAAACTTAAAGGCATCAGCATTACCCACGGCCGCCAGCTGGTCAATTATAGGTCCTCCGGGGTAAGGCAACCCCATCACCTTAGCACATTTGTCAAATGCCTCGCCAGCAGCGTCATCAATAGTCTGGCCCAGTATCTCCATGTCATTAGGGGCATTCACCTTAATTATTTGAGAGTTACCGCCCGAAATGAGCAAGCATAAATAGGGGAACTCCGGGACAACGGTTTCAGGAGTCTCTTTGATGAAATGTGCAAGAACATGACCATGCAGGTGGTTCACATCTACCAGCGGCACGTTCAATGCTAGCGACAACCCCTTGGCAAACGAAGTTCCCACATGCAAAGAACCGGGAAGCCCAGGACCGCGAGTGAATGCTATGGCATCTATATCATCACGAGTTAATCCTGCTTGCCTGATTGCTTCGCTCACCACAGGCACAATATTCTGTTGATGGGCTCGCGATGCCAATTCTGGCACCACTCCGCCATAAGACTCATGCACCTTCTGACTTGCAATGACATTACTCAGCAACACACAATCACGTATTATAGCTGCCGAGGTATCATCACACGACGACTCTATTCCTAATATCGTTACACTCATTTCTTGCTAACTTCTAACTTTTTATTTAGTTCAAAACCTTAATCCTGCCATTGCTGTCACATCACTTATCTGATTGTAAAACCAATAAGATTTACTCCACGATGTGTAACCGTTAAAACTACCATGAAGACCATAAAAGAATTTACCAGCGTTACGCACAAGCGCAAAACGAACACGTATGTTCAATGCAAGTTTATTGGTTGGTCCGTCAAAAGTATCGTCCACGCAATGCTTCAATCCTATCGAAGGCATTGCTGTAACATTAAACAGCCAGTTTTTATGGAAAACCCAGTTATAGCCATATCCCACATTAATCGCATAATCATAGAAATGAAACGAGAAATTCTCGTTTGGCCATGGGTTATAAGGTTTCAGATCCTCAGGCAACTTGCTCGTGTCAAGAGCCAGTTTCTGATTAGAATATTGGACTCCTAGGATAAACGATCCTGCGTTACGCCTTTGTATTTTAGAAAAACAATAAGCAGCTGCATGGGCATATTTCTTGTGATTAAACACATAGAACGCATCTATTCCTAGTGTCTTAGATGTCAAACCATCAAATTTCACATTGACAAAATGCCCATCTTTATAATTACCAAATTTGTTTATTCTAGACGTGCCTGTGTTTTTATTATAGTAGAGCTCGGCTACAACACGGCTGCAAGTGAATGAAAATCGAGTGCGACGATGATCTATCACACGCCCAGACAGCAAATTGTCTATGTCGGGCATATACTCAAACCCAACAGCCATAAACGACAAGCGAAAACCAGCACTCGTGCGGGGCTCAGTGTTTATAAACAGGCTAGGCCTGCCACTACGAGCATTAAATTGAAACAAATCCCACTTAGTGTTGGCTTTTATCATCAACTTCCATTTCTGCGGGTAAGAATACACATAGGACGAGTCATAACTGTTAAACGTGTGGTCGCCCCAGCGGTAAACATCATAACAAAATTCCACAAACTTGGGGCCTTGTAGAGTCGTGTCCATCACGTCAAAGCGTTTTTCTATCAACTGCTTAATCCAACTTTTCTCCTCAGGTATCCTCTTTATAATATGAGCAGGCACACTATCGTGCAAATAGTTGTGCACATTTTTCCTGATTTTGTGCGTAACACTATCTATACGTTCGCTTCCCAAAGCAAATACAGGTACTACTAAAAATAATATGTATAAAATTCTTCTAATCATTATTTCACATCTACTACTTTCACTGTGTCGGTCACAGTAGTATCTTTAACAATGTTAAGTTTATATCTGTTTTTATTCAAGAAATCAAACGGACGATCAAAGTCGTGCTTCCACACAATTCCCACACCTTGAGTTGTCAAGGCATTACGCACATAGAAATTCTGGTCATTGAAGTGGTTATAGGCTTTCAACCTGAACGAGCCATTCTTGTTAAGGAGGTATTCAATGTCGAAATCTCCTATGAAATTACTATTGCGAGTATTGTACTTGTTGTCGCGGTAACCAAAGTTGCCATTGAAGAGCAAACGATTATTAAGCAGTTGGCTCGACAAGGCAAGATCCACTTCCACGTCACTAAAGTCACCTCGCGATGTTCTGAAATTAGGCGAGATACTCCATTTGTCGCTCATCTTGCCCAACATGTTGGATAACTGCGACGATATCGTCGATGACGCCACCGAGGTGAGTTCATTGTTAGGCCGCGAGTTATTCATATACTCGGGGGTATAAAATCTATTAAGAGCCAGCAGATAGATAATCTGACGGTTCATCATTTCGTCTGTACTGATAATACTCTTGATACGTCGGTAAGCATCTGTGGTCAGAGTCGGGAATTCAAGGTCGAACGAAATGTCTGGCTGGCTTATTAAGCCCTTAGCATTCAACAATGCATGTACCGGCACATTAGTACGGTTGATTTCCTTGTCGTCGGCAAATGTTTCGTCTAGGTCCTTAATGTTTGCATTAAGAGCATATACTGCCTTGATGTCGAGCAACGCTGCATAAGGATCGCCCTGGAAACTGATGCTACTGCCATCCTTGATAGTAAAGTCCTTGATGATGACATCTTGAAGGGTGAAGTTATAATTACCTTTTTCAAGCGTATATTTGCCGAACATCGTCATCTCATCATTATTATTATAGGTGAGACGCAGGTTTCCTCTACCTGTTGCCTTGATGCGGTCACCACCCACGGGATCCATCACGACTATCAACTGCAAGTCGGGAGTAATGTCGCCCTGCAAGTCAATGTTATAACTTGTGGGCGGGCCTTGCTGTTCAATATTAGCCTTTGCCGACAGCTGACGCACTATTTCAGGTATAGTATCTACAACTTCTTCTACCTTGATTTCTCCGACAGGCTTGTTCCGGTCTCGGAATGTAATGAAGTTATATTCATTAGCCTCCTCGGCATCGCTCAACACGAATGTAAACTTGCTGTTAGGTGAAGACTGCATGTTTACCTTGATATCAACTACTCCAGGTTCTCCTGTCACGAATGCCGAACCATTACCATAAACTTGTCCATACCATATCGGATTTATGTCAGCATTGGTATCATAACACAAGAAGTTCTTAGCTTCTGTAATGGAGAAATTAAACACAGGGTCATGGAAACTGTTATGCTTGAGCCAGCCATTGAGCTTCGCTTCGTGACCCTCTCGGTCATGAATCATCACGTCGCTGAATGTGATCAAGTCGGGCTTCATGTGCACAGAGTCTCCGCTGCATGTGTAATATACATTAGTATAGTCTAACTTGAATTTGAGGCTATCGGCTTTGATGTCGCCCTTCAAGTTAATGGTCTTGAAATTGCCAAACAAGATTGCATTGCCCGACACCTCGCCTTGCACATCGCTTGTGAATGCCGACATGTAAGGTTTCAGGAATCCCACATTGGCACGCTGTGCATCAAAATCGAGATACAACGAATCGTCGGCAGCAAAGATTGCACCCTTAATGCGCGAGTGCAGCCCATTGGTTTGGGCGATGTCGGCATCAAGTTCCACCGCTTTTTCATCATTAAGCCAGCGACTCTTGATGTCGGTGTCACCCATGAGGGCCTCATTGTAAGACAATCCTGCCACATGCAATACAGGAGTGTAAATCCTCGGTGCTTTTGAGAACAAATCGCTGGCATAGAACTTGCCTGTTGCTTGCCCTCCAAAGGTAACATGGTTGATATTTAGTGTCTCAAACACATAGTCAAGGCTTATATCATTCAACTCTAAGCAAAGTTCTGATTCAGGGTTCTTCGATGCCTCTCCATTAATTTTCACAAACTGGTCATCACTATGGCCGCACAGATTATCAACTTTAATAACACCATCGTGCACACTCACCTTGGCAGGATCTACTTGCCAGGGTTTGTCATTAAACACAAGTTGCGATGGGTTGACATCGATATCAATAATCATCTTACCATCTTCGTCACGGTCGAAGAATGACGACATATTCAGATTACCGTGGAAATCGGTCTCACGGGCTACACGCCAAGCCAGGTCGGCATCAAGTCTGTCATTTATGCCATTGGCATTCAGCGTCACTGCAGCTTTACCCTGCTTGAGCGGGAACAAAGTGTGAGCAACGACCGACACGTTGCCTGCTTCATTGTCAAGGCGAGCCGAGAGATCGGTGCCTTCTATAATCTTATTTCCATTAAGAAGATAAGGAGCATTCACATTAACAGCAAACGAATTGTGCGACTCGCTTATATTTCCGTTTACCGTGGTCTTATACACAAACTTAACTGGCAACTTGAGTATATCGTTCAACTCGTCCGACGGGTCAAGAACAAAGTTGAAATCCAAGTCGTTTTTCTTGCTGGCACGTTTCAGCACATAGGCATAGTTACCAAACAGTTTGGGGAATGCAGTCGATAGCATACCCTTAACCGAAGGCACTAATGTTGAGAAGTCATACGAGCCTGTTACATTTCCGTTCAGGAAATCGCTATTCAGCGTGATGTTTTGCGGCATTGATGCATTGTCGGCAGTCAACGTCACGTTATTCAAGTGCAACTTCTTACCATTCCCGTCGCTGTAATTAACATCGTCAACTACAATGCTGCCAGTGAGGTTATCTAGCGAATTACCGCTGAAATTTGATGACATCACCATTGATACCTGTCCATCGGGCACGTTCTTGATAAATCCCAGGCGAGACATGTTCAATCCGTCGGTATTCAGGTCGATGTCTATTGTAGTCGCAGGGCCGTCAAGATGTGCCACTCCTTCAATATTGAGTTTCACCGACGGGTCATCAACCGATATCGAACCATTGACGTCTTTCAGTTCATTTTTCAAGTCGGCGGTAATGTTATGATAACGATAGCCATTGAAATCAATGTAACTTATCACGCCATTAATGCTAGCATTCGACAGTTTTCCAGCGCCCAACTGGCCGGTAAGATCCACGTCCATAGCTACTTCACCGAGCAGATTAGTTTTCGCAAGCAATTCACCGAGACCGAAGCCCAAGGTCGCTATGTGCCCCGAGAAACTCTTGTTGGCGTCATTCGAGACAAACTGGCCATTTAGGTTCAACGCACCTAGCGATGTACCCACACCGCCATTAAAATGGAGATTATGGATATTTCCTTTGGCCGATCCATCGATACTCACATCGCCGCAACGCCTGATTATACCTGCTGCCTGGGGCGTGAGGGAAGCGAAACGCGACACAATGTCTTCAACCTTATCGGCATGAGCATGAAGGACGATGTGAGGCACGTCAAAACTAATGTTTTCCTTGCTCGACAAACTGTCTATGGTGGCACTGGTATTGAGCGACAACAAATTGTCATGGGTATTTAGAGCCAGGGTGCGTACATCCACATGATTAGCGTCGCCCTTGATTATTGCCGAGATATCTACCACGTCTTTCATTCCTTTAAGTTTGGGAACAAAGGGTGAAATGTCTTCAAGAGCGATGTAACTGTTTGACAATGCCACCTCAACCGGAGAATTTTTAATATCATTCCCCATAGTTTTAAGTGAGTTGTAGTGCAATTCAATGTCGCCTAACGACAACAGCGAGTTAGGCAATTCCACAATCAGTCCTCGTGCCACTGTCATCTTGTTGTTTATCTCAACCTTTGCTGCAATGTTTTTAAGTTTAAATCCGCTTTGCTCCACAAGCGACATGCGATTCAATTCTATAATGAAATCGTCATTTTTAAGCCTAGGCAAGGTCAAGTCGGCCTTAATGCTATCGAGTGCCACATGGTTAGGGTCAAACTGTCCTTCCTTGCGGGCTTCACTCAGCAGGTCGTAAGTCAATGCACACTTTCTTAGCACCACGTTGTAGATAACCAAGTCAAATTTCTTGGGAGGCTTGTTATCCTTTGGCTTAAACGCATCAATAATAAACTGCATGTTAGTCGGGCTTTCTCTGTCGGGCTTCACAATGTGTCCTTTAAGCCCCACAATTTCAGCATAAGTAAACACTATGCGCTGGTTCACTACAAGATTATATAGACTCACGCCTGCACCCAATTTTTCAATGGTAAACAGTGAATCCCCTTTCTGGTCGGGCACCTCGACATCTTTGAGCACGACCTCGTTAAACGGCATGATGGTCACTTCTCCAATCTTGACGTCGGTATGAAGCAAGTTTGAGAGTTCCTCCTCGCCCACTTCCTTTATCTTGTCCTGCACAGCAGGGATCGACAATGCAACGTATGCAATGGCGAACACACCCACAATAGAGACCAGAGCGGTAACTATTGCTAGTCGCAGTATGTTATATATCTTGCGTGCTGCCTTCTTCATTCAGTTTATCAACTCTTTTTTACACAGGTAATTGTTCACATTGTTTCAGCCACAACCCGCTTGATGCGTCGCTAGGCATGCGCCAGTCGCCACGGGGCGAGAGTGACACGTTTCCCACCTTTGGACCATCAGGCAGGCAGGAACGCTTAAACTGCTGGTTGAAAAATCGGCGGCTGAATGTTGTGAGCCACTTTTTTATAGTGGCATTGTCATACATGCCGGCAAAGGCCTTGCGTGCCAAGAAATAGATTTTTTCCGGCCCGAAACCATGACGAAGCATGTTATACAAGAAGAAATCGTGCAGTTCATAGGGACCAACCAAATCCTCGGTCATTTGCGCTATGTTGCCCTGGGCATCAGCCTTGGTAAGTTCGGGACTGATCGGGGTGTCTAGCACATCGAGCAAGGTCTCGTGTATCACTATGCCAGTAGGGTTGCTGGTATTCATCGACGACGCAAACCACATCACGAGATGACGGGCCAGTGTCTTGGGTATGCTGCAATTCACGTTGTACATCGACATGTGATCGCCATTATACGTAGCCCAGCCTAGTGCAAGTTCGCTCAGGTCGCCAGTGCCCAGCACCATGCCACCCACTTTGTTGGCGTAGTCCATGAGTATCTGGGTGCGTTCTCGTGCCTGACTATTCTCATATGTCACATCCTGCACTTCGGGATCATGCTCGATATCGGCAAAATGTTGCATCACTGCATCAGCGATTCTGATTTCTTTCACAGTAATGCCCAGTGCATTCATCAGCGCCACAGCATTCTTATGGGTGCGTCCGGTCGTTCCAAAACCAGGCATAGTGATTCCGTAGATACCTTTGCGGTCAAGGCCCAGCCGGTCAAAGGCCCGCACTGCTATCATCAGTGCAAGCGTTGAATCCAGTCCGCCAGAGATCCCCACTACAAGCGACTTCGTGTGGGTGAAGTCCATGCGGCGCATCAGCCCCTGCGTCTGAATGTTCACGATTTCTTCACAACGTGAGTTCAATCGCGACGTCTCATTAGGGGTAAAGGGCATCTTGCGCACCTTGCGTTCTAGTTTCACATGCTCATAATCTAGCGGGTCAAACTCAATAGGGATATACTTGTACTGGCGTGTAAACTGAAGCATACTGTCAGTGAAACTGCCGTTCAACCTACGCTCATTGTCAAGGGCTTCAAGATCTACGTCGGCAACCGACATCTGCGGTGTAGTGCAGAATCGCTTGCCCTGCTTGATTATGCTTCCGTTTTCAGCTATTATAGCATTGCCGGCAAACACCAGGTCGGTGGTTGACTCGCCATAGCCCGATGAGGCATAAATATATGACGCAATGCACTGGTTGCTCTGGTGCTTAATCAAATTCACCAGGTAGTCATGCTTGCCCACAAGTTCATTGCTGGCCGAGAGGTTGACCAGGACATTTGCCCCATTAATGGCTGCGATACTGCTTGGAGGAACCGGAACCCACAAGTCTTCGCATATCTCGATTGCCAGCTTCAACCTGCCGCACTCAAAGATCATGTTAGTGCCGAACTGATATTTTAATCCATTAATCGAAATCTCGGTGATCGCCCCACGGGTAATATTATCGCTGGCAAACCAACGCTTCTCGTAAAACTCCTTATAATTAGGCAAATAAGTTTTAGGAACCACATACATGCCATTGTTGCATGTCATCACAATGGCACAGTTATACAAGTGGCCGCGCTCGCGCAACGGTGCACCCACAATAGCGATACTTCCGCTAGCTACCACGTTGCGAGCAATCTCCTCGATTCCCAGTTCCACCTCATCCAACAAAGCTTCGTTGCCGAAAAGGTCGCCGCAGGTATAACCCGTGACAGCAAGTTCAGGGAACACCACTACCTGGGCGCCCTCCTCTCTTGCCTCGTTATATGATTTGATGATATTGTGCACATTTCCAGCCACATCGGCCACATTGAGCGACGGCACAACCGACGCCACGCGCACATATCCATAGTCAGTCTTATATGTAGGTTTGTTCTGTAACATTACTCTATACAATAAATAACTTACAAAGGTACAAAAAAACCACCAATCAAGCACCATTTTGCCGCATGTTTTTTCATCACACTTAAAACTCCCTGCCAATAAACTTTTGCATGTTTATTTTTTTTCTTACCTTTGCACAGATTTTTAGAGTAATCGTTAATTAACCATACATCCATTTTATGTTTTCTTCTTTTAGCATTATGGATACGCTCAGCGCGTTCCTTGTTCTTTTGGGTATTATCGATATCGTAGGTTCTATACCCATTATCTTGCAGATAAAATCCACTGGCAAGCACGTCAGTGCCACCAAGGCAACCATCTATTCATGGTTGCTCATGATAGGTTTCTTCTATGGCGGTGACCTCATTCTCAAAATCTTCGGTTGCGATATTGGTTCGTTTGCGATAGCCGGCGCCATCCTCATCTTGTTCATGTCGCTTGAAATGATTCTCGACGTTGAAATCTTCAAAAATGCCGGCCCCATTAAGGATGCGACACTTGTGCCACTTGTCTTCCCATTGCTGGCAGGAGCGGGATCTTTCACCACGCTCATCTCCATGAAGGCCATGTATAGCGACCTCAACATCATGCTTGCACTTGCGCTCAACATGGTGTGGGTGTTCATCGTCATCAGCCTCACCGACAAGGTGCAGAAAATCCTCGGCAAGAGCGGTATCTACTTCATACGCAAGTTCTTCGGCATTATCCTCATGGCCATTGCCGTGAAACTCTTCACCGACAACATTTCCCATCTGTGGCAATGACAATATCAACGCAACAAACATCCCTTTTTTGAGTAGATTATCAATTTTATAACATATTTATTGCAATTTTCAATAATTATTGGTAATTTTGCAGCATAAATAAGATTATATGACTCGATTTTATTCATATTACTATTATTTTTACTTTTATTCTAACACAATAAAGGCGGAATCGGTATTGAGTTAAATTGATGAATTAAATCTACTTTTCAAGAATTAGATGATTAACAAAGATAACGAGTCCCGCCATGAACAGTGACGGGATTTTTTTATGGACAATATATGGAACTCAGAGTAGCGATACAGGGCGTGGCTGGATGCTTCCACGACGAGGCCGCCCACGAATACTTCAAGGGCCAGGACATCACCACGGTGCCCTGCGAGACTTTTCACGAGATGATGGACGTGCTGCGTGGCGACGCTTCCATGCTCGGCATCATGGCCATAGAAAATACCATAGCCGGCAGCCTGTTGCAAAACCATGAGCTGCTGCGACAGAGCAACCATCGCGTCATAGGCGAGTTCCGCAAGTACATCTCTCACTCGCTTGTCGCCCTTCCGGGGCAGACCATCGACGACATTGTCGAGGTCAACTCTCACCCCATGGCGTTGCGGCAATGCGAGCAATTTCTCATGAGGCATCCTCGCATGAAACTCGTCGAGACCAACGACACCGCTGGCAGTGCCGAGATGATTGCCAACAACAATCTCATGGGACACGCTGCCGTGTGCGGCAAGTATGCTGGCGAACTCTACGGGCTCAATATCCTTGCCGAGGACATACAGACCAACAAGCGTAACTTCACACGCTTCCTCATCATCGCCGACCCCGACACCGCACCCGAGTTCACCCGAGGCAGCAAACCCGACAAAGCAAGCATCGAGTTCACCCTGCCACACAATCAAGGCAGCCTCTCGGCTGTACTCACCATCTTCTCGTTTTACGGCATGAACCTAACCAAGATCCAATCTCTGCCCATCATAGGACGTGAGTGGGAATACCGATTCTACGTCGACCTCACCTACAACGACTACACACGTTACCGCCAGAGCATCGACGCCGTGAAACCACTCATCAACGACTTCAAAATACTTGGAGAATATGAAGAAAGCAAGCAATAACATAACACCCGCCTGTCGTGTGAGCGAGGTCAAGGAATACTATTTCTCTACCAAACTCAAAGAAATCGCTGCGCTCAACGCACAGGGAGCCAACATAATTTCCCTTGGCGTGGGTGGTCCCGACCAGCCGCCGCACCCCGAGGTGATAAACACCTTGTGCCACGAGGCACAACAGCCCGGTGCACACGGATACCAGCCCTATGTGGGCCTGCCCGCATTGCGCGAAGCCTACGCCGGGTGGTATTCACGTTGGTATGGCGTTGAAATTGATCCTGCCACCGAGTTGCTACCGCTCATAGGTTCCAAGGAAGGTATCCTGCACACCACCCTCGCCTTCATCAACCCCGGCGACGGCGTGCTGGTACCCAACCCTGGCTACCCCACCTACACATCGGTCAGCCGCCTTGCTGGCGCTAGTATACACTACTATGACCTCACCGAGGAAAGTAATTGGGAGCCCGATTTCGAACAACTGGAAAACATCGTCAAGGACAGCAACATCAAGCTCATGTGGGTTAACTATCCCCACATGCCCACTGGCAAGACTGCCAGCAAAGCACTGTTTGAGCGTTTGGTTGACTTCGGGCACCGTCACGGCATTGTCATCGTCAACGACAATCCTTATAGCTTCATTCTCAACGATAACCCTTTGAGCATACTTCAAGTCGAAGGCGCAAAGGACATCGCCATCGAGATGAACTCCCTCAGCAAGTCGCACAACATGCCAGGTTGGCGCATGGGCATGGTCACGTCTAACGCCACTTTCATCAACTGGATTCTTAAAGTAAAGTCCAACGTTGACTCCGGCCAGTACAAACCCATGATGCTTGCCGCAGTGCGCGCACTGCAATGCGACGAACAGTGGTATGCCCAGGTCAACCAGGTCTATGCCGAGCGTCGCAAGGCTGCCGAGCAACTGATGCAGGCACTCGGGTGCACATTTGATCCACAGCAGCGTGGCCTTTTCCTGTGGGGACGCATCCCTGACAGCGTCGAGTCGAGTGAAGCATTCGCTCAACGCATCCTCGACAAGGCAAGGGTTTTTGTCGTGCCAGGTTTCATCTTCGGCACCAACGGCGACCGCTTCATCCGCATCTCGCTCTGTGCTTCAACAAGCAACATACAGCAAGCAACCCAGCGTGTGCTAAATATTGACAACAATTAATATATATATATATATGGAAATGTTTAACGATTTACAACCTATCACTTTCCCTGGCGTTGATCCCGACCAACCTCTTGTAATAGCAGGCCCTTGCAGCGCCGAGAGTGAAGAACAATTACTCGACACAGCACGCCAGTTAGCAGCTAACGGCGTCAAGATATTCCGTGCAGGCATTTGGAAACCCCGCACCAAGCCCGGAGGCTTTGAAGGTGTCGGCCTGAAAGGACTCCTGTGGATGCAGCAGGTCAAGAAAGAAACAGGCATGTACACCGCCACCGAGGTCGCAACACACGAGCATGTCAACGCAGCCCTCGACGCAGGCATCGACCTCCTCTGGATTGGCGCACGTACTGCTGCCAACCCCTTCGCCATGCAAGACATCGCCGATGCATTGCGTGGTCACGAAGACGTGCCCGTGCTGGTAAAGAATCCTGTCAACCCCGATCTCGAACTATGGATTGGCGGAATTCAGCGCATCTACAATGCCGGTATACGCAAACTCGGTGCAATTCACCGTGGTTTTAGCGCCTACGGCAAGCACCTCTACCGCAACGAGCCACAATGGCACATACCTGTGGAGTTGCATCGCCGCATACCCAACATCACCATCGTGTGCGACCCGTCACACATGGGCGGCAGGCGCGAACTCATCTCGCCCATCTCGCAGCAAAGTCTCGACATGGGTGTTGACGGTCTCATGATCGAGTGCCACTGCGACCCCGACAAAGCGTTGAGCGACAACAACCAGCAGCTCACACCCGACAACCTGAACATCATTCTCAACGCTCTCGTTGTGCGCGACACTCACGTTAGCACCGAGAACCTTTCCACCCTGCGCCAGCACATCGACCGTTGCGACAATGAGCTGCTCGAAATTCTTGCCAAGCGCATGCGCATCGCCAAGGAAATCGGAACCTACAAGAAAGAACACAACATGCAGATTGTGCAGGCTGCACGCTACGACGAGATCATGAAACGTCGCGTCAAGCAAGCCGAGTCTCTTGGACTCAACCCCGAGTTCATGAAAGAAGTGATGCAAGCCATTCACGAGGAATCAGTCAACCTGCAACTTTCACTCTTTGAAGGCAAAAAGTAATGGACCGCATGAAAATTCTTATTATGGGAGCCGGCAAGATGGGATCATTCTTGTGCGACGTGCTCAGCTTTAACCACGATGTTGCAATCTACGACACCGATGTCGAACGCCTGCGTTTCACATTCAATGCCATGCGTTTCACCACTATGGACGAGATTGAAGCCTTCCAGCCGCAACTCCTCATCAACGCAGTGACGGTCAAGTACACCATCCCCGCTTTTGAGGCAGTGCTCCCCCACTTGCCACAAAGTTGCATCATCAGCGACATCGCCTCGGTCAAGACAGGATTGCCCGAATTTTACAAGAACTGCGGTCACCCATTTGTGAGCACCCATCCCATGTTTGGCCCCACCTTTGCTTCGCTCAGCAATCTTGCCAGCGAGAACGCCATCATCATCAGCGAGGGCGACTGTCTGGGACGTGTATTCTTTAAAGACATATACAACAGCCTGCATCTCAACATCAGGGAATACACCTTTGCCGAGCACGACGAGACCATAGCTTACTCACTGTCAATCCCCTTTGCCAGCACCCTGGTCTTTGGCAGCGTGATGAAGCACCAGGACGCTCCCGGTACCACCTACAAGCGTCACATGGCCATCGCGCAAGGCCTCATGAGCGAAGATGATTACCTATTGCAAGAAATCCTCTTCAACCCGCACACCAACGACCAGCTCGACAAAATCAAGGAAAAACTCACCCGCCTGCAAGAAATAATTGACAATAAGGACAGCAAGGCAATGAAGACATTCCTAGAAGAAGTGCGTGAAAACATCAAGTAACCCCGAATTTAGCGAGTTATATAAAGATATTACTAATTTATTGCCAAGCAAGACAATATCCGAATCTCTCCCCCTCCGCCGCTATTCGGCGCTGGGGGTATTTTTTCTGTCCCAAATGGGAAATGATTGCTTATATTTCGAGTCCTGTTTTTCAGCATTCATTATTTTTTTGTAATTTTGCAAGTTGTTTAGGAATCTAAGCAAATAAAGTAACTATACTCCAATATGATTTTTGCAGAATCCCCGCGCGGATCTCACGGATCTCACGAAAAGATTAATAACAGATTGCTCTGATTTAACTGAAAAAGAAATTATTCTAATTATTTTAATTTCTTTCAGTTATTATTAAATCCGCACGGTGACTCCGCAATGCACTATTGGCGAATAGTTACGCACATAACTGTTGAATGACTAAATTGATAAATAGATGAAACACGGAATTTTCAGTAATTTTAAGGGCGACCTTTTCGGTGGTCTCACCGCTGGTATTGTTGCCTTGCCGCTTGCTCTGGCGTTTGGTATCCAGGCATTTGGCGGCATCGATGCTCCCGAGGCAAGTTCTATGGGCGCACTGGCTGGCCTTGTGGGTGCGACCCTGCTAGGTATGTTCGCATCAATCTTTGGTGGCACTCACTCGCAGATTAGCGGCCCCACCGGACCTATGACTGTTATCACCGCCGGCCTTATCAGTGCCTCATGGACAGCTAGCAACGGCAACTTCTCTAGCGTGCTCATAGCCATGTCGCTCGCAGGTCTGTTCTGCGGACTTTTTCAGATTCTTTTCGGCATTCTCAAGATCGGCAAGTATGTTCGTTACATCCCCTACCCTGTCCTGTCGGGATTCATGAGCGGTATCGGTGTCATCATCATCTTGCAACAGATTTATCCCCTTGTGGGGCAAAAGTCTCCCGTGCTCGTTGTCGATATGGTGACTGGTCTTTCTACAATCGCCAAGGCTGGCATCAGCTGGCAGGCATTAGGTCTGGGACTTGCAACCATCGCAATCATCATCGCGATGCCCAAAATCAGCAAGAAAGTGCCTTCAACTCTTGTCGCACTCATCGGAGTGACCATTATCTCTCTTTTATGCAGCATCGAGGAAAAACTCACCATTGGTGAAATTCCCACAGGACTACCCATGCCATTTTTTGCCAAAGGACTTGACCTGAGCAATGTGGACTGGGCGCAAGTGCTCAAGGCAAGTGTGATACCAGGTCTCACGCTGGCAGGTCTTGGCTCTATCGACACTCTGCTCACCAGCGTTGTGGCCGACAACATCACACGCACCAAGCACAATAGCAACAAGGAGCTCATCGGCCAGGGCATTGGTAACGCCATTGCCGGATTGTTCTGCGGTATCGCTGGCGCTGGTGCTACCATGCGCACAGTGGTAAATGTGAAGTCGGGCGGACGCACGCAGCTCAGCGGTGTCATGCACTCACTGTTGCTGCTGTCCATTCTCCTCGGACTGGGTGCCCTTGTGAGATATGTCCCCCTTGCAGTGCTCGCAGGTATCCTCATTACTGTGGGATATGGTATCATTGACTTCAAGGGATTCCGCGACCTCAACAAGATTCCTCGTTCGGACGCGTTTGTCCTCATCACGGTATTCATCGTGACAGTATTCGTCGATCTCCTCACCGCCGTGGGCATCGGCATGGTTATGGCTTGCGTCTTCTTCATGAAGCACGCTGGCGACATGCTTGAAAGAAACTACAGCACTGCCGAGATAAGCGAGTTTGACAAGGAAAACCCATGGCCCGACGAGACCACAATGCCCGAGGAGCTCAAAGGCAAAGTATATGTGCAGCGTCTCAACGGCCCCGTCTTCTTCGGCTCAATCACCAAGTTCCAGGAGGTGATGCACGACGTGCCCACCGACGCAAAGATTGTCATCATTCGCATGCGTTATGTTGCCTACCTCGACCAGTCGGGAGTTTACGCATTTGAGAGCGCAATCAAAGACTTGCAGGCCAACGGAGCGACTGTACTCATGACCATCGTGCAGCCCCAGGCCATGTCTAAACTCACCGCACTCAACATCATCCCAGGCCTCATCCCCGAAGACCACGTCTTCCCCACATTCGAGGCATGCACAACCTGGCTGCGCAACAACGCCCAGTAAATATAGTTTTCACACACACAAAGGGATACCCGTCACCACAACGACGGGTGTCCCTTTATATTTTCTTGTCTGTGTCTATTGAAGCGTAAAATGTAACCACAGATTACACAGAAATACAGGGAATTAAATTTCAGATTTATTGTTGTCCGGTAAAAATTCTTAGTCAACATCGTAACTATACACCAATGTTGTTTTTGCGCAGTCACCGCGCGGATCTCACACATGATTTTGTAATAAATCAGTAAAATCAGTGAGATCCGCGCGGGGAGTCCGCGAAAATCTGTATTAAAAACTAAACTTTTTGTAAACTTTACTTGTCATATTGGAAATTTTGCTTAACTTTGCGCCGTGAAACAAAAAAACATAATCATGACAAAGAAAAAACTTTCAGTCCTCGACACTAATTATCTGTTCCCCCGGTGGTGCGCCATCGTGGGCTGGTGTGTTTTCATCGTGTGTGCAATACTCCTCCCGTTCCACAAAGAGCTGCCCGACCTCATTACTTTTACCACTATCAACATCTGGCCGCAAGAGAGCCAAGGGCTGCTTGTGACCAAATCTAACTGGTGGATTGAGATTCTCATTTCAGGACTTTCAGTTTCCATGCTTCTCGTTTCTTTCACCAGAGTCAAAGAGGAAGACGAATTCACAATCAACCTGCGTCTCAAATCGGGGGCATGGGCACTGAAACTCTACACTATTGTCATCGTATTGGGCACATTACTCATCTACGGCGACATCTACATGAAACTCATGACAGTGTCATTTGTCGCTTGCTTCTTGATATTCATCGGGAAATTCCAGTATGAACTCTATAAGCTAAAAAAGGAGGCCCAAGATGAAGAATAGCGTACACGTGGAGCGTGCCATCAAACGCATGACCCAACAGCAACTGGCGACCCTCGTCGGAGTGAGCCGGCAGACCATCGTTGCTATAGAATCAGGCAAATACGTACCATCAACGGTGCTGTCAATGAAGATTGCCTCGGTTTTTGAAAAACCGTTGGAAAGTATCTTCACACTCGAAGAATCCGACTGGCAATAACATCCCATTTCCACATAAAATTCCCCAACATGAATACTCCCGAACAAGAAATACAAGCACTCAAGTCGCGCATCTCACTGCTTGAACAACGCGTTGCTACACTCGAAGGAAAACGCTATGTGCCCGACAGAGAACCTGCGGCCACAACACACTCTGTCCTAGACGATATTCTAGATGCCGTCTCAGCACCACCACCCTTGCCCAGCCCTACAACCGCTCATCAGGCTCCAGTTCCGCCAACCAGACCTGCGAAGCAACACAGCGAGTCATTCCTTGAACGCAACGTGGGCAAATACGTCATGGGCATTGCCGCTTCTGTGCTAGTGCTACTCAGTCTTGTAGGGTTTGCTCAATTTATAACGCCACATCTCACAGCGCTGGCCAAGGTCGTCATCATGTACCTGGTGAGTGCCATTTTCGCTGTGGCGGGACTTTTGCGCATGTGGAAAGAAGGCAAATACCAAGTTCTCTTTACGGCTCTTGCTGCATGTGGTGTGAGTGCTGTGTATGTGACCAGCTTATTGGGCCATTTTGTTTTCGACATCATCGGCACATGGGTGCTTGTCGCAATTCTCATGGCATGGATAGCATGCCTCATCCCGCTATCGCGCCAAGGAGGAAGGATATTTGCCATTATCTGCAACGCCGGCATCATCATTGCATCAACGCTGTGTGCATTCAACTGGTCGTCAAGTCTAGCAGGTATTGCCGTCTATGCACCTTGCCTCGCCGCTCTGTACTGGGCAGTGCGAACCGCGACTTTCAAAGGTGACTGGCTGCTGCTAGTTCAACTGCCCGTTGTCTGTGTTGCGCTGCTAGTACTAGGCGTGTTTAGAGATGACACAATTACTGCTGCCTGCATCACATCGTTAGCAGTTGTTTATGCCACGTTCCTGCTCTCACAACTCTATTACAAGGATGACAACAAGCATGTGAAATTACTCTTCCTTCACGGAATCACTACACTTGCAGCTATAATGTTGTCATCGGCAATAATAACAGTAGAGACATCGGTGAAATGGAATAGCATCATTTGCTTCATAGCACTTGCATCACTGCTAGTTGTGCTCTACCGCAAGCACCGCGCTCAATCGCCGGTTTTATTCTATCTCTTGTTCTTCCCATTTGCGATAGGCATGTCAACGCTCAGTTACAACGCCACGTTCTCACAACACATAGGACATCTTGCGCCAGCGGCATTACTGCTCATGACTATCGGGGTGAGATTTAAGGAATTGCCCATGCGACTCGCTTCCGTAGTCTATGTCATACTGTGGTGTATATTCGCGCAGCCCACTTGGGAACAAGTGATTATCGTCACTACCACTTCTTTGTTACTGCTGATTCACACAATCAGGCACTACCACTATGCCGACAAATATTCGTTCACAACCCTCCTCGTTGCCGGTGTTTTAGTGCTTGCCCAGCACAACATGATCGACATCGCCATTGCCTACACGATGCTCGGCATTCTAGGCATATTGCTATGCACACCACTGTTCCGCAACAACATGGCAACGCGCAAGAGCGAAACCGAATCAGTAATAATAAGTTACGCTTCTACATTCATACTCCTTGGCGTAGGTGTGTCTATGCTATTCAAGCCTCAATTCAGTGCATTGACCATTGCACGCCACACGATAGCAGGCACCGCTTCCGTTGCACTGGGACTCGTCATCCTGGCCACAACGGCTCTGTCAATAGCAAACTTAAAGAGATCTTACACAATAAGCATTGCCGACGAACGCGTAACAAGTTGGTACAATGGAATCAAATTGAGCATCGTCCTTTTTGCGATACTCCACAGCCTCCATGCCGTGAACTTTGTAATCTCAATAGCAGGCATCGTGCTTGCAGTGCTGTTCATCATCATCGGCTTCAAGTTCCTTCTGAAAGGATGCAGGCTTTATGGCCTAGTGGTATCTTTGCTGTGCGTGATAAAGTTAGCGATGTTCGACATCCAGTATGACTCCACCATCATGCGACCCGTGGGACTGCTCGTTTCAGGCCTCTTGTGCTTCGGCATCAGCTGGATTTACTCACGTCTAGAACGAAAAATCAAGTAACCGATGCGTAGCAATAGGATATAAAATCTTTCAAAAAACTAGATAAAAAGAACCGTCCCTTTTATCTATTAAAAATTAACTAGTCGAATGAAACGAGAATTTTTAATTATACTTTTTGTAAATGCAATTATATGTATTCTATTAAGTTTCCTAACTGGAACTTTTAGAGATACATTGACAATGCTTTGTACCTCTGTTGTTACATGCCTAGTTTGTATTGTACTGTCATGCATTATGGGAATAGTGTTAAAAAATAAGAAGTTTGCACCTCTCATGCTGCTCAACTCCATAATGTTACCATGTATAATCTTTATTATTTTCCAGGTATCAAGCAGTTTCCGTATTCACAACCTGTATGTCATGTATCATTTTGAAACCCCAGAAGGTGATTACCAAGTTTATATACACAAAGATTCTAATGCTTTTAGTATTGACAAATCCTTTGACGGAGGAAGCGAGGGAATCGTCTCAGGAACATATACCCGTTTACGTGACAACGAATACAAACTGCATGTTTCTCATGCAAGTTCCTATGACACCATACACAATGAGTTGTTAATCAAAAACGATTCAATTCACGGATTCAATGGCGCATCATATTCTGTATTCACTGGATCAAAATAAACATTTGCGATTATGAAAAAGACAACACTAATAGTATTAGTTAGTATAGGATTTGGCTTACTGCTAGGAAATTGCATAAACTGGCTATCGCATTTTAGATTTCACGAGATAAATTCGATAGATAATAGTGAATCAGTGGAGGACTCTAAAAAGAATCATGCATTCCTTTGGGAATATGAATACCCTGACACGGTTTGGGTTAATGATTCCATATTCATCAGATTCAAAGAAGTGTTTGCCGAATACGATCGTTTTTATCCTGGCCCGACCGACATGTCCGAGGTGTCCTACGAATCGGCTAAGGTAGTTCTAATAATTGAAGAAATTAATGACGTCGGGTTAAGGCAATTAACCAAAACATGGGGATTATCTGGCCTAAAACTGAAGCCATATATGCGCGCAGTTGAGTACTTTGACTCATTACCGCAAGACACTATTTACTATTATTGCTGTCCGATAAAACTTGAATCCTCGCGCGTTCACGCGTGAGCAACAAAAAAAAGGGAAAGAACATTTGCCCTTTCCCAAAAGGTTTGTAACTTTGTGTGACCATACTACAAATTTCAAACCTATGGACAAAGGTA
>NZ_JAZLLZ010000067.1:0-1997 GCF_045598405.1 Sodaliphilus sp. | reverse complement strand
GAAAGGATTGGGGAAAGGGGCAGTGTGCCCGCTCGTGACAAAAACACACAGAACTTAGCACGTTGCCACCGATCCGGCCAGGCGATGCCCCTCTAACGCGTGCAAAAACGTTAACAAATTTTATACTGCGGATTTGAGGTTATTAAAATTTTGACAATGTAAAGTTATTGACAAACTCAGATAACCTCCAAATTTTAGAGTAATAAATTAGAAGAGGGAAACTTGTTGATTTGCAGTGTTTTATAAAATAAAATCAAAAATAATTCAAATAACGTGTGTAAACTTAGATAACCAGGTGTTTTGAGACGGGTGTTTTTTAGGCAAAAATATCTTCAATTCGATTACTTGTGCCAGTTATTTTCTTTGCGATTTTCCGTTTGTGATTTGTGACAACTTGTATGGTTTTGTATTTTAAAATTCGACGGATAATTGCCCCAGGGATGCTAATTGCACACAGTGCGATTAATTTCTTTTCATCATCGCTTAATGAGGCTTGTTTATTCAAGCGTTCAAATAGATTATTGTGTTTCAACGACACAATCTCATACAATAAATCCCAAAAATCAGTACTCATCATGAGGACAGAATCATTGTCAATGACCTGGTCTGAGTTGTATTTTCCCGAGTAATATGATAAGCGCAAGATTTCGTCAAGGCAGAATCTTGTCTTTTCTTGTATGGCAAGTGCTTTTTCTGTGAATTTTAATGTTTCTTGTGTTTGCTCTAGTTGTTGTCCTACTTCTGATCTGGCAATAAGTTCGTGTTGTTCATTCTCTAAATTTATTATTATGTCCTGTAATTTGTGCAGTTGTTGTTCTTGGGCTTTCAGCTCTTGTACTCTTTTTTTATTTTCAGATGCAATTTGTGACAGATGGCAGCTTAATGCGGCAAGTTGAGATTGTGCTTCTTCGTTCTCAATCCTAACTTGTGCAATGTGTCTCTTTTGGTAATAAACGACAGCTAAAGTGATGACAATAATTAGGGCAAGAAGAGCTATAGCAAGAATTAATTGTTTTTGCTTAGACAGATGCTTGACTTCTATCATTGCCATGTCATATTTTGATTCGGCTTCTTTGATTTTACCAGCTTGACCGACTATCAGCAATGAATCACTCTTATTAACCGCCCAATCGTTATTATAAATATATGCATTTATATCTCCTTTGGCCAAAGCGACTTCTGCAAAAGCTCGAGACTTAGAAATACTATCTTCGGTCAAAAGAGGAGATGGGGCAAGGTTTAAATATTTCTCGGCAGAATCAGGATATCCCAACTTGGAGAAAGAAATTGAAAGTATGTCATAACGGGTGCGTCCTGGTATTTGATTAACATCGTATTCAAACAAATTTTTTGAAGAAGATACAACGTCTTCATACCTCCCCTGTCTGTAAAATAATAGACATAGGGTGTTGTAAGCTTCACCCAGATTGACACTATCGTCCACTTCCTTTGCTATTTTGATGGCTTGTTGCAATTTTGACATTGCAAGATTGTCATCATATAGATGGTTGTATATTATCCCCATCGAATTAAGGCACAGGGACTCATAATGTTTGTTACCGGCTTTATTAAACTCATGCTGTGCCTTGTCATAAATTTCAATTGCAATGGAATCTGAGTAGGCCACTTGATATAAAGACGCTTTGCGCAAGTTGATGTAGGCGATGTTGAAGTGGTCGTTGGCGGGGCAGATAGTTTCGGCGCGTTTGTAGTATTCGATTGCCTGCTCGGGGTCGCCTAGTTCTTCCATGACGCAGCCTTTGTAGAGGAGGGAGCGCATGCGGTGGTCGGGGTTGGCACCGTCGTGGTCGTAGTGGTTGACGGCGATGTTGATGGCGCTGTCGGTGGTGGCGGGACGGTAGGCCTTGTAGTCGGCGATGGTGGTGAGCAGTGCGTGGTAGGCGCGGTCATCGTCGGTGGTGAGCGAGTCGGCGGGGTATGCCGCGAGCATCCCGCAGGCACTGTCGGGGGCCTGGAGGATGAGCGAGTCGATGGCG
>NZ_JAZLLZ010000066.1:0-2005 GCF_045598405.1 Sodaliphilus sp. | reverse complement strand
CAAACAGAATCCGCTTGATGCACTTGTGGAAGTCGCAAGGTATAAGATAGAGAAATAATCAACAGTTTTATTAAAACAGCACCTTAGCTCGCAACTTTTGAGTTGCGAGCTAAGGGCGTGTACCCCTACCTGAGTAGTTACCTGCTCACGGTTGCCCATACTAGCGTTACAAGCCCCTCGGTGATCATTGCTCCGTAGAACACAGGACGTGCCTGGCGCTCACTCTTGAGGCAACGAGCCATCATGGGCGACTGTGTGGCATGGAACCCGCTGATGGCTCCGCAAGCGATGGTAATGAACATGGCCGGAATCATGCTGTCGGGGCTCTTGATGCCTAGTTTTGCCTTGCCCATGTCGTAAAGGCCGTCCCACAATTCAGGTATTTGCGGGTGCTTGATCACGAGCATCACAAACAATGCGATGCCCATGAAGATGATTGAGAAAGCAAAGAGAGGATAAATCTTGCCTATGATTTTGTTTACCGGCATCATGGTCGCGATGATGTAGTAACCGAAGATTATGAGCATCCACACTAGCAGCCCCGAGAACACACCGTCGCTGAACATGCCCGAGAGCAACGTGGCAGGGCTCAACACAAACACGGCCCCCACCATGATGAGCAGCAAAAGAGAGAATACCAGCATGATGTTCTTCATTGTGGTTCCCAGGTATTTGCCCACAATTTCTGGAAGGCCCATGCCATCGTTACGGAGGCTTATCACGCCTGCCAGGTAATCATGTGTCGCTCCGCCGAAGATGCAGCCTAACACTATCCACAGGTAGGCCGCAGGACCATACCACATTCCCATGATGGAACCGAATATGGGACCTGTCCCGGCTATGTTGAGGAATTGTATCATGAAAATCTTCCAGCTGGGAAGCACCATGAAGTCAATGCCGTCGTTGAGGCGAACAGCGGGAGTCGGTCGGTCGTCAGGGCCAAACAATTTCTCCACGAACTTGCCGTAGAAGAAATATCCCAGAATCAATGCGATGAAGCTTAGAGCAAATGTGATCATAGATTTTAAGTTCAGGATTGACGCACCGCAATTAGGGTGTCAATCAGTGGGGGCAGATGATCTTATCGTTTGACTTTAAGGCATTTGATGGCCTCGGGGGTAAGGTAGGGTGTCAGGTCTTTTATGGAGATGAGCGCTTGGGGCATACCTGCTGCATAGGGTGCAATCTCATAGGCTCCATACTGGAACATGATTCCGTCATTGACAACCCAGGGAGAACTGCCCGGTGTCCTGACAGGTATGTTGCCGTCAAACAGGACTTCTTGCAGTTGATTGTCGGTAGTCACGCTGAAATATTCTTTCAACCCTTTTTTGAGCAGGTGGGATATACGTGCGTTCTTCTTCACAAGTAGGTCGCTCATGTCCTTGCAGTCGCTCTTGCGGAAGGTCACGCCATGGCAATAGGGCATGCCATGAGCTGCTCCGCAGTTGTAGTCATATCCTTGCATCTCATAGCTGACAAGCTCATTTGTCTCATAGACCTTGGTCAAACTAAACTCTATGGTCATGTCATTGTCGTTTTCTTTCACGTTGAGAGTATAGGCGTCAACTAATTGCTCGGCGTTGCTATATGCTATCGTAGCTACGCCCAGACTGCTAGCCATCCATTTGACCACGGTTTGTGACAGCTTGTCATTGCCAGTGGGGAAATCAATGGTAGCATCAATGCCTGGAGTCCAGCCTTCGGGAGCATACTCCTGGGCTTCGCTCGAAGAGATTGCCCAAGTGCGTTTCACGTTAACTTGTTTTACCTGTAAATTGGCAGCAACGACGCTTATGAATGCAGCTGCAAGTGCTATAAATAGAAATGTTCTTTTCACAATTGCGTTATTTGATTTGTTGATTACCTCAAATCCGCAGTATAAAATTTGTTAACGTTTTTGCACGCGTTAGAGGGGCATCGCCTGGCCGGATCGGTGGCAACGTGCTAAGTTCTGTGTGTTTTTGTCACGAGCGGGCACACTGCCCCTTTCCCCAATCCTTTC
>NZ_JAZLLZ010000065.1:0-2878 GCF_045598405.1 Sodaliphilus sp. | reverse complement strand
ACTATACTACAATAGATTTTTATCCGCGCGGGGATCTCACATGATTTTGTAATGAGAGGCTGAAAGCCGACACGCAGAACGCAGTTCTGCACATAACCCTGTCCTAACTGAGCGCAAGCGAAGGCAGGGCAGGGTAAACGCGATACACTGTACCTCGGTTGAAGACCGCAACCTTGCACGTTTCGAGGTTGCGGTCTTCAACCGCGATTTTGTTACACTTCACCCCCCCACCGGCAGCCCGCAGGTCTGCGACCAGCGGTTTACCAAAGTTACGTCCTCCTGTGGTCTAAAAAATCCACAAAATATATATTTCCAATGATAAAAAATCAGTGAGTTCAGTGAGATCCGCGCGGGGAGTTCCATTGGTGAATAGTTACCACCGCGATGCCGGCTAAAAAAGCCGTCACAGGAGAAAATCCCGTGACGGCATCACTATGTTGTTAAACGGTTAAACGATTAAACTTTTAACCCTTTAAACTTTTATACTTTTTACTTAACAGTCTGACCTGCTACGTTGAACTTCTTGTCGCCCTTAACGATAACAACCTGGCCGTTCTCGATCATCTTAACAACATTAGCGCTAGCAGCGTTGATGTCGTTGATGCCAGTGATGGGATCCTCGGTAGTTACAGTTACAAATACATCGAAGCGGTCAACAGTTTCACCTGCATTGTCAAGAAGAGAAATCTGTACGGTGTAGTCATTGGTTGCTTCGAGCCAGCCGTCTTTAACTTCGACAACAACTGTGCAATCTTCAGCGTTCATAGTTGTAACAAATACATCTTCAGCAGTGAATGCCTCGGTGAGGTCGAGGAAAGCGAACTCAACGCCTTCTTCCATCTCAACTTCCTGTCCCTTGATAGAAACGCCAATGATCTTGGCCAGAGCGGGCTCAACCTTCGCAAATGCCAGGGGCATGAACTGGGGAGCGTTATAGTAACCAGTAACACCACTTACAGTGTAGAACTCGCCATCGGTGGGGAATTCAACTTTGAAGCGGTCGTAGTAAGCAACCTCGCCGTCTTCAGTAACGAAGGTCTTAGCGTCTGTGTCGATGAGAACGTCTTCGATAATAGCAGCGATGAAGAGGTTGTTGGCAACCTCGGTCACCTTGAGAACCTTAGCCTCAATTTCCTGAGTCTCGGTAGCAGCTTCCAAGCCAGTCAAGTCTGTTGCCTCGGGAGCACCATTGAAAGTAGTCTTAGTGCCCTTGAAACCAGCGGGGATAACATCCTCAGAGCTATATGCGGGAGCAGTGCCGAAGAGGAGCATACCGCCAGTTGCATCCTGAGCGTAGAGGTACTTGCCAGTCTGAGCAGATACAACGAGACGGCCGGTGAACTTGAATTCAGTGCCATCAGCAAGAGCGTTGAACTCAGCTACATTAGCAACATTAGCAACCTGCTTAGCAACGAACTCCTTGGTAGCAATAGAGCTTGCAGTGCCGTCGAGGTAAGCGATAGCCTTAACGGTAGTAGTTGCGTTAAGGTCGAATGCGCCAGTGTACTCAGTGCTCTGGTTGCTGGGATCAGAACCGTCGAGAGTGTAGTAGATGCTAGCGCCAGAGGTAGAGCAAGAGATAGTAACCTCGGTCTCATCCTCGAAGGGAGTAGTACCGTTGATCACGGGAGTAGCTACAGTAACAACGGGAGCCTCGCCAGCAGTGTAAGAAGCATTCCAAACAACGAAACGCTTTGTACCTGCCAGGGTAAATGTTGTCTCCGCGGTTACGCCAGTGAGTGTGATTGTGAACTTGTAGTCCTCTTCGTCAGTACCATCGGCAAGGGTGAAGGGGCTATTGCCAGCGATACCGGTGTTTGGTGTAAGAGTAACCTCTGAAACACTTACATTAGCTTCGGGAGTAATGGTCAGAGTTGAATTTTCCACACCATTCCATGCAGCAGCATAGAATGTCAACTCGGTTGCACCAGCTCCAACGGTGATAGTCATGTCACCGGATTTAGATGACGTACCGCACTTGATCGCGGCCTGATCATTGACCGTAGCCGAGGAACCGTTGGTTCCTGCAGCCATAGTGGCCTCGGTAGCGAACGCTGTGGTAAACAGCATCGCCATCATTAAGAAAGATAAAAATTTCTTCATGTTTTGTAAATAATTATGTTAGTAAAAAAAATTAGGTTTGTTCCGTAATTATTTGCGCAAATCCAATTAATAGATGGTTAATTAAAGAAGATTAGCATGCAAAATTAATATTAATTTTTGATTTCCGCAATATTATACATAAAAAATATTACGCAATCGGTTGCACCAGCCAGCATCGGTCTGAAGCAATCTGGTTTATTTCTGTTTTATGCGTCAATAGAACACAGATTGCACAGATTAAGTGTTTCATTAGGGAATTCTTGACGGGAGTAACTATTCAGCAATGGTATTTTGGGTAATATCCCCGCGCAGATCTCACTGATAACACTGATTTAATAATAACTGAAAGAAATTAAAATAATTAGAATAATTTCTTATTCAGTTAAATCAGAGCAATCTGTTGTAACTATGCTACAATAGATTTTTTTGCAGATTCCCCGCGCGGATCTCACTCATACATGATTTTGTAATGACTCAACTTCAGCATGTGAAACCATTTGAGCATCACCTATTTGCTCCGATTAGCGTCCTGCTGGACGCGGTGCGTGTTGCATTTCTTCCCCCACCGCCACTTCGTTCGGCGGTGGGGGTTATTCAGGTATTGTCCTGCCGGACAGTAAATTAGTAATATTTATTATCAAATGCTAAAGTTGAGTAATGAGAGGCTGAAAGCCGACACGCAGAACGCAGTTCTGCACATAACCCTGTCCTAACTGAGCGCAAGCGAAGGCAGGGCAGGGTAAACGCGATACACTATACTGCGGTTGAAGACCGC
>NZ_JAZLLZ010000064.1:0-23204 GCF_045598405.1 Sodaliphilus sp. | reverse complement strand
CTTCAACCGCAGCATAGTGTATCGTGTTTACCCTGCCCTGCCTTCGCTTGCGCTCAGTTAGGACAGGGTTATGTGCAGAACTGCGTTCTGCGTGTCGGCTTCCAGCCTCTCATTACAAAATCATGTGAGATCCCCGCACGGATAAAAATCTATTGTAGTATAGTTACAACAGATTGCTCTGATTTAACTGAATAAGAAATTATTCTAATTATTTTAATTTCTTTCAGTTATTATTAAATCAGTGTTATCAGTGAGATCTGCGAGAGGTATTGTTGAATAGTCACACATTCACCTTGAAAAAAAGTGGCAGGATCTCAAAACCCTGCCACATTTATATAAATATTACTGTGATTTTACTTGAGTGACTCCACATAGCGGCGCAGATCGCTGTTCTCGGGATCGTGCTGCAGCCACTTCTGGTAATACTCCTTGGCAGCAGCCTTGTCGCCCTTGTCCATTGAGTAGTTGCCCAGGTACTGGTAAGCCGAAATGTACTCGTTAGCATAGTCATTGCGGTTCTCCTTTGCATCGAGCAGGCTGATGAGCTTCTTGTAGGTTGCTGCAGCCTTGCCGGTGTTCTTACCACCCTCCTCGAGTTTCTCGATGCGAGCCTTCTGGTTGATGATAGGAATATTGTCGGGTACCTTCTCGTCAACGATCTCAATGTACTTGCGAGCCTGTGCCATTGCGTTAGCCTTCACTGCCTCGTCCTCGGCTGTGACAGCGAGGTTGTAGTAGCGGCGGCTTGCCACGAAGTAGTCATTGGCCTTGCACTGGTCGTTATCCACAACCTTCTGGTAGTAAGCGGCTGCCTTCACATAGTCCTTAGCGTCGGCATAGGTATCGCTCAAGCTACGCACGAGGTCGAGGTTGTTGGGGTTCAGCTCTGCTGCCATCTCGTAAGCCTTGATCGCCTTCTCGGGATGACCAGCCTCCTGGAGTGCCTTGGCATAGTCGGTGTAGTCCTTTACCTCATAGGTCACGTCGGCGGGCTTTGCCATTGCAAACAGTGCGTCACCGTCGGCTGCTGCGCCTGCCCAATCCTGCATCTGGACCTTGTTGTAGAGCTTCATACGCTGCATGAAGAACACGTTGGGGTCGCCTGCATTGAGCTTGCCGATGAGGCTTGATGCGAGGTTATAAGACTCCTGGAACTTGCCGCCGAAGAACAGAAGCTGCACGTAGCGCACCTCGTCCTGGGCAAAGTGGTTGGGGTTCTTGATATACTCGCCATACTTCTCGGCAGCCTTGGTGCCAAGGTTGGCAACGTAGTACTTCTCTGCGAGCTGACGCTGCACAAGAGCAGAGTTGGGATTGTTCACGTTGAGCTCCTCGAGCTTTTGAAGTGCCAGCGTGGGGTTCACATTATAATAGGTGTTGGCCCACTTCACTTGTGCCTCGATGTTGCTGGGATCGTAGGTGTAAGCAAGCTCATACTGTCCGGCTGCTGTTCCCCAGTCCTGCTTGTCGGCATAGGTGTCACCCTCAAAGATGAACGACTCGGGGTCGTTAGCATTCCACTTGCGGGCGTTCTTGATGCACTTCTCGATGTCCTTGGCAAATGTGGTGGGATTCACATCGTAGTAAGCGCGTGCGATTGCGCTCTCGAGCTTTGAGTCTTTCTTTGAGAGCTTGCGTGCAGTCTCAAAGAGGACTCCAGCGGCCTTGGCGTCGCTTGCAAGGGCGAGCTGTCCCTGGCCCACGTAGTTGTAGGCGAAGTTTGCGTCGGCGGCAACACCCTTGTCGAAGTTTGCCTTAGCCTCGGCCACATTCTTGCGCTGCAAGGCAATCTGGCCCAGATAGTAGTAAGCCTCGGCTTTGTTGGTTGATGCTGCATTGAGGTTGCGCTCAAGCAGTTCCTTTGCATTGTCGAGCTGATCTACCTTGTAGTACTCGATACCGTCCTTATAGCCTTGAGCCATTGAAGACAGTGAAACTCCTGCAATAAGCATGGAAGCTGCAAAAATCTTAATCTTCATTTCAGTAGTTTTTTATGTGTTATTGTTTTCTTTTTATTCTCTCGTTTTGTTATTTTTTGACCATTTGACGCAAAACAATGCCAAATAGTTTAATTATCGCACGTCAAAAAGTAAAATTTCTTTCATTTTATCACTTTGTCACCTCCACGGTGCGCACGGGTTCGGCCGCTGGCAGTATGCCAGTCTGCATGATGATCTTCTGCCCTATCACGCCGGTGAGGAATGAGTAGAAGCCGTGGTCAAGCGTTCCTCCTGCCGATGCGTCGATGGCCCAAATCACGCGATACAGCGGATAGCGCCCGTCGTTGATATAGGCCTGGTAGGGCTTGTATCCGCGTGTCTCTTCGGGACCGCGCACGGGCATCACCCTGATGCGGTCGGTGAAGTCGATTACCGACACCTCGTTCTTCTCGTTGAGGTCGGTCACGCGGTTCTCGATGGTGCGCTCCTGCGAGTCCATCGTGGCGCTGATCCAGCTCACGCCCACAAAGCCTATGGTGTTGCGCTGACCCTCGACGGCCTTAAACACGTCCTCGGTCGATTCGCGGGCAAACACATTGGGGCCAAACTTGCCATTGCCCACAAACTTTTCCTTGATGTAATGCATCACGCCAGTGCCGTTGCCGTCAAAGACCACCTTGATGGAATCGTTCTTGTGAGCAGTGGGGAAAACCTCGCCCCAGCGTTTCACCTTGCCGGTGAAGATGTCGGTGAGGTCCTGCATCGACAGCTCGGGGATATCGTTGGCATTGTTCACGATGATGGCCACAGCATCCACGGCAATCTTGTGCGAGCGGTGAGCCCTGCCCATCTTGCCCAGCAGGTCGCGCTGCTGGTCGGTGAGGTCGCGCGAGGTGATGATCAGGTCACACGCCCCGTGCATGAGCGAGTCGAGGGCCGAAGCCTCGTCGGTGTACATCGCCATGATGTTGGCCTCGGGATAGGTATATTCAAACACCTCTATCTCCTGGTCGAGGATATTGCGGAACGACTCGTCGCAATAAACCTTGGTCAAGCCCTTGGTGCTCGACTGCGTGGACTCGCCCTGGCACGACACCAGCAGCAGCGCCACAGCCGCCACAACGGCAGCACACACTATGTTAAGCCTTTGTTTCATCTTCTTCTTTTTTAAAACGATCCAAGCGGTAGTAATCAATGCCCTTTATCTGGCGGTAGGCACGGTAGATGCCGTAAGCAAAGAACACTATCGCAAGGCACCACCGGGCGATTTTCCACACAGGGACATTCGACCAGTCAAAGTAGTTGCACGCAATAGCTATAGCCATGCCTATGTACACGACCACCATCAACACGCCGAATATCATGCGCACTATCCTGAATATCACAGAACCATTCATTATCTGTTTTCGTTTCAATACATTAACTATCATGACCGGGGCACAACCAAGTGCACTTCCCCAATCAACTCACAAAGATAACAATTTCTTTTTAATTATTGTATCTCTTTTTAGTATTTTTAGCGATTTTGTTCATCAATAGTAACTATTCAGCAATGGTATTTTGGGTAATTTCCCCGCGCGGATCTCACTAATAACACAGATTTAATAATAACTGAAAGAAATTAAAATAATTAGAATAATTTCTTATTCAGTTAAATCAGATCAATCTGTTAAATTTATATCTCCCCGAGTTCCCCGGGTTCCCCGAGAGATTAAGTTCCCCGAGAGGAAAATATATCTCTGTGTCCTCTGTGCCTCTGCGGGGGAGGGGGTGGGGAGAGGGGGGAAGTGACATTTTTTCGGCCTTCGTCTTTCGTGTTTCGTAAAAAACAACTATCTTTGCAACAAAATTTTGCAAAATATAATGAACGAGACATTTGAAATGGTAGCAAAGACCTTCAAGGGCCTTGAAGGTGTCCTGGCCGAAGAGTTGAGAACTCTTGGCGCACAGGATGTTACCGAAGGCATACGCATGGTTGCCTTCAACGGAGATAAAGAAATGCTGTATAAGGCAAATTTCTGCCTTCGCACTGCGCTTCGCGTACTTAAACCCATCTACAAATTCCGCGCGTCTAACCCCGACGAACTCTACGAGCAGATCAAGCTCTACAACTGGGAGGACATCATGAGCGTGAACAAGACTTTTTCAATCGATGCAACCACATTCGGCGAGGAATTCAGCCACTCACGCTTCGTCACCTATCGCGTGAAGGATGCGATTGTGGACTTCTTCAGCGAGCGTTACGACAAGCGTCCCTCTATCAGGGTGACTAACCCCGACATCAGGCTCGACGTGCACATCGCTGGCAACGAGGTCACCCTCTCGCTCGACTCTAGCGGCGAGCCCCTCTACAAGCGCGGTTGGCGCGAGGCACAGACCGATGCTCCCATCAATGAGGTGCTGGCAGCAGGCATCATCAAGCTCAGCGGTTGGGACGGCAACAGCAACTTCGTTGACCCAATGTGCGGTTCGGGCACATTCCTGGTCGAGGCTGCGCTCATCGCCGCAAACATCAACCCCGGTGTCTATCGCCAGGGATTTGCCTTCCAGCAGTGGCCCGACTATGACGAGGAACTCTTTGACAACATATACAACGACGACAGCGGCGAACGCGAGTTCAAGCACAAAATCTATGGCAGCGACATCAACGGCAAGGCAATCGCCATTTCACGCGCCAACGTTAAGCGTGCCGGCGTAAGCAAGTATGTCGAGCTCGAGCTCAAGGCTGTCGAGGACATCACCGAGGCTCCCGAAGGTGGCGTGCTCATCACCAACCCCCCCTACGGCGAACGCCTGCAAGTGGGCAACATCGACGACCTCTACTCTACCCTGGGCACCAAGTTCAAGCAGGTGTTCCGTGGCTACAACGCTTGGGTGATCAGCGTCGATGGACCGCACTTCAACATGATAGGTCTGCGTCCCTCGGTGAAATATGACCTCTACAACGGTTCGCTCGACTGCGAGCTGCGCCAATACGTGATTTTTGAAGGCAAATACAACGACATGCGTGAGCGCGGCGAGTCGATCAAGAACGAAGGTTTCCGCGCCAGCGAAGACCGCCGCAACCTGCAGCGCCGCGAGTTCCGCGAGACATTCGACCGTGGCGACCGTCCTCGCTTTGAGCGTCGTGATGACCGTCCCCGCCGTGATGACCGTGGCGACCGTCCCCGTTTTGAGCGTCGTGACGACCGTCCCCGCCGTGATGACCGTGGCGACCGTCCCCGTTTTGAGCACCGTGATGACCGTCCCCGCTTTGAGCGCCGTGACGACCGTGGCGACCGCCGTCCGTTCCGTCCGTTCAACCGCGAGCCGCAGCTCGGTGCCGACAAGGAAGTGTCTATCGTGCACGGACGCCGCAAGAGCTGGATGCGCCGCGAGGTGAACGAGAACGATGTGAACTTCAACAAAAACAACGATAACAACAACGATTAATAACCCCTTAACCACAACAACACGATGTCTAAAATCAATGTGCTGCTGCTCGGCTCTGGCGGACGCGAGTGCGCCCTGGCATGGAAAATGAAGCAAAGCGACCTGCTGGGTCGCCTGTATATCGCCCCTGGTAACGCTGGAACTGCCGCGCTGGGACAAAACCTCGACATGCTCTCGCCTCTCAACTTTGAGCAGGTGGGCACTGTGGCACTCGACCTGGACATCGACTTGCTTGTAGTGGGCAACGAGGACCCCCTGGTAGCAGGAATCACCGACTATTTCAAGAGCAACGACGAGCTCAAGCACATCAAGGTGGTGGGTCCGTCTAAGGCAGGCGCGCAACTTGAGGGAAGCAAGGACTTTGCCAAGGATTTCATGAATCGCCACGGCATCCCCACCGCTGCACACATCAGTGTCACCGCCGCCAATATCGAGGACGGATTTGCATTCCTCGAGCAGCAGAAGGCACCCTACGTGCTCAAGGCCGACGGCCTTGCTGCCGGCAAGGGCGTGCTCATCATTGACGACCTCGACGAGGCCAAGCAGGAACTCAAGTCGATGCTCGACGGCAAGTTCGGCAAGTCGAGCGCGACGGTGGTCATCGAGCAGTTCCTCAAGGGCATCGAGTGCTCAGTGTTTGTGCTCAACGATGACCACGGCCACTATGCCCTGCTGCCCGTTGCCAAGGACTACAAGCGCGTGGGCGAAGGCGACACTGGCCCCAACACCGGAGGCATGGGGTCAATCTCTCCCGTGAGCTTTGCCGACGAGACATTCATGGAGAAGGTGCGCGCACGCATCATCGAGCCCACCGTGGCCGGACTCAAGCAAGACGGCATCGCCTACTGCGGCTTCATCTTCTTTGGTCTCATCAGCGTTGAGGGCGAGCCTTATGTGATTGAATACAACGTGCGCATGGGCGACCCCGAGACACAGTCGGTCATGGCTCGCATCGACGAGGACCTCATCAACCTCATGCTTGGCGCCACCAGCGACAACGGGTTTGACTCTTGCTTCAACGTCAAGGAAGATCCCCGCACCGCTGCCACCGTGATTGTGACCTCGGGGGGATATCCCGGCAGCTATGCCAAGGGCAAGGTAATCACGGGTATCGACAGCGTGGAAGGCAGCATCGTGTTCCATGCCGGCACTGCCATGGAGGGCGCATCGGTTGTGACCAGCGGCGGACGAGTGCTTGCCGTGACCAGCCTGGGCGAAGACATGAAGACAGCGCTCGCTGCGAGCTACGGCAACGTGGCACGCATCAACTTTGAAGGCTGTTACCATCGTCGCGACATCGGTTTTGACCTGTAATTTTCAACATGGCTTCTATAGAGGAAAAACTCAACGACTTTTTCAATGGCAGCTACTTCCTGGTTTTGTCATGGATAGCGCTCGTGGTGAGTGCTGTCGTGGCATCGGCTAGCGGCGAGGTGCCCCATTCCAGTTACGGGCAGGGCATCTTCTTCAGCGTGAGCGACATGCTGGGCAACTCGCCAGTGGCTTCGATAACCATCAACATCGCGCTGGTCACCGCCATTGGAGCCTTGATGCAGATGCTCAACAAGGTGTTTAGCTTCGTGCGCAGCGTGACCACGCTGCTGGCATCGTCGTTTTTCCTGCTCACCATGGCCAACCCGCTCACCAGCAGCGTTCTGCACGCGGGCCCCGCACTGGCTTTGATTGTGGCAGTGGGAGCATTCTACCTGTTCTCGTCCTACATGAACCAGCACGCCCAGCGCAGCATTTTCCTCACCTTCGCCATTGTCACCACATGCACGATGTTCCAGTGGGCGTTTGTGCTGCTGTTGCCGGCTTTCATGCTGGGGTTCATCAACATGCGCATCATGAACGCCAAGGGCATCATCGCCGCGCTGCTGGGCATTTTCACCCCTTTCTGGATTGTGCTGGGGCTGGGCATAGCGTCGATAAGCGATTTCAAGCCGTTTGTTATCAACTCGGCATGGGAAACGCTCGACATCTCGCAGGTGCGCATGCTCGTGGTGAGCATCGCAGTCACCGCTGTTGCCGCCATCGCGCTCACAGTGGTCAACCTCGTCACCATCATCAACTACCGCCGCCAGCTGCGTGTCTATAACGCATTTTTCATGGTGGTGGGCATCCTCACCATCATAGCCATGTGCATCGACTATCGCGACATGCACATCTATCTGCCCATGCTCAACTTGAGCCTCGCAGTGCAGCTGGCTCACGCGTTCACTGTGAACACCACTGGCAAGCGCTACATCTTCGTGGCCGTGCTGCTGCTGTGGACGCTGTGCTCGTTTGTGGGCATTCTATTCATCTAATCACTAGACAAATGAACATTATTGTCGAGAGCAATATACCTTATATAAAAGGACTGCTGGAACCCTGGGCTAGCGTGAGCTATGTCCCCGCCAGCGAGATCACCCATGCCGTGGTGCGCGATGCACAGGCTCTGCTCGTGCGCACCCGCACCGTGTGCGACAGGGTGCTGCTCGAGGGCAGCGACGTGCGATTTGTGGGAACAGCCACCATAGGCACCGACCACATCGACCTCGACTACTGCCGTCGCCGTGGCATCGCAGTGCACAACGCGCCGGGATGCAACGCCCCCGCAGTGGCACAGTGGGTCCACTCCACTATCGCGCAGTGGATGCACATGCGCGGCATCACCTCGGCACAAGGCCTCAAACTGGGCGTCGTGGGCGTGGGGCACGTGGGCAGCATCGTGGCACGCTGGGGCAGCATGCTGGGATTTGACGTCGTGCTCAACGACCCTCCGCTAGGACTCAACCACGCAGTCGATGACTGCGACATCATCACCTTCCACACTCCGCTCACACGCGACACGCAGTGGCCCACCTGGCACCTGTGCGACGAGCCTATGTTGCAGCGAGCCACCCGTTGCCGCCTCATCATCAACGCTTCGCGCGGCGGGGTGTGCGACGACGCGGCGCTGGCGCAGTGGCACGGCGACGTGGCCATCGACTGCTGGGAGGGCGAGCCGCACATCAGCCACCGCCTGCTCAACAAGGCTTTTGTTGCCACACCTCACATTGCAGGATACTCCATGCAGGGCAAGCAGCGTGGCACTGCCATGGTCATCGACGCCCTCAACCGTCACTTCGGGTTCGATGCCGCGGTCAACATGCCGCAGGAGCCGCTGCTGGGAGCCGAACAGGTCTCTTTCCAGTCCATCACGGCTAGCTATACACCCGTGACCGACACCACAGCCTTGAAGCAAGACCCCGACTCATTCGAAGCACTGCGCAACAACTACCACCTGCGCAACGAGGTGATTTAAGCCTGGGGCAGACCGCGGGTGCATACGGAGTTCTTGGAACAAAACCGAACTTTTCTAGTCTATTAAGGAACACTGTTAAAGCATTCGGCAAGTTTTTTCTGCATTTTTATACTTTTCTAGAAAATTATGCGTAACTTTGCAATTTGTATAGAACAACATCGTGCATACTTTGTTTTTTGAGTGACAAAGCTTTAAAAAATGTACACTCTAATTTTTAGGGAAATAATTCTATTACTTAAATAATTTTTTACAATGAAGAAATTTTCATTCTTTGCATCTCTGCTCATTGCCTTTGTGGTAGTGGCTCACGCTCTGGATCTTCCCTTGCAGGTGAAGAACCACGTATTGAGCTTCCAGCCTCAAACCGGCATGTCGCATGAGGTAAAGTCAGTGCTGAAGGCTGCCGCTAAGGGTGGCAAAAACCTTCCTGCAAAGAAAGTTGCTGCTAAAGAAACATTCAGCGGCACCGAGTTACAAACCCCTCCTGGAGGCCTTGAGACCGAGTACTACTCAGTAAAGGGTTACACCGAGATTGCTGACTGGGGCGACGGCGACTACAGTCCCCTCGTAGCAATCGACGGCAACACCATGTGGGTGAAGAACCTCGTGTGGTATGCTACCGACGTGTGGGTAAAGGGTACCATCAGCGGCAACCAGGTTGTTTTTGAGAAAGGTCAGTACATGGGTGCTGGACTGGGTGCATGGGCAACTTCATTTGACCACACCTACCTTGCAGCGTGGGACATCAACGACAATATCATCGATCTCACATTTGACTGGGATGCCGATGCTAAGAAGCTTTATCTCAACGAGATTTCATTTGGCGGCTCTTGCGGTCCTAACGGAGAGCCAGTGGAACAAGTTGACGGCGACGACGAGTGGCGCGGTCACGGCTGGACACTCCAGGGCACAGGCACAGCAGGTCCCAAGACCAGCGGTGGCGACGATCCTCAGCCCGAAGGCGACGACCATCCCACTAGCGCCGACGGCACCCCCGTTCCCGCTAACTATGACCTCACAAGCGAGGAAAACCTTGCCCCCTTCACCATCGTTGACGCCAATAACGACGGCACAACATGGAAGTGGGCTCCCGGCAGCAGCTGCGTGTGGTACTACTGCAGCGAGAAGAACAACGCTAACGACTGGCTGATCACTCCCGCTATCCTCCTTGAGGCTGGCAAGACCTACCAGATGGTTGTCAACACCTCTTGCCAAGTTCCCTCTTATCCCGAGCGCATGGAACTCGCTTATGGCGTTGCTGCAACCGCTCCCGCGATGAAGAAAAACATCCTCAAACCCCTCGATGTTAACTTCAACACTGCTACCGACGTAGAGAGCGACCTGTTCACTATCAAGGAAACCGGTGACTACTACCTGGGCGTGCACTGCATCAGCGACAAGGACATGTACGCGCTGCGCGTGTTCAACATCAGCGTTGTCGAGATCGAGGTGGGCGGCATACCTGCTCCCGCTCAGAACTTCATCGTTAAGCCCAACTCGATGGGCGAGCTTGAGGCCGAGGTATCTTTCGACCTCCCCACTACTTTCTCTAACGAAGACCCCATCACTGCCGAGACATCTCTCGACTACGTTGTTACACGCAACGGCGAGGAAATCAAGACCGGCACAGGTGCAGCAGGCGACCACGTGTTGTTCACCGACTATGTTGACGAGAGCGCCCGTTATAGCTACAGCGTTGTAGTGCGCAACGGCGAACTCGAGAGCCAGCCCGCGGAATACGCTACCAACATCGGCGTTGACATCCCCGGCAAGCCCAGCAACCTCAAGCACGAGTTCCTCTATCCCGGCATGCGCTTCACTTGGGATCCCGTGACCAACGTGGGCGAAGGTGGCGGTTATGTTGACCCCAGCAAGTGTTCTTATGACTTATATACACTCTATGTGAATGGCGGCCAGCTCTACCGTGACGTTCTTCTCAACGATCCTGCTCCCAATGTAACTTCATGCACATTCCGCTGGAATGACTTCGAGGTGGGCGACCAATATCGTCAATACTACTCGGTATTTGCCGAGAACGAGGCTGGCGAGGGTTATGCCGTCATCAACTCATTCTTTGGCGGTGAGAAGTACACCCTCCCCGTTACCGAAGGCTTCGCCGATTCTCAGCCCCACTACTTCTGGGACTTCATGGCCGAAGACTCTGAGAACGCTAAGGTTGAAATCGTTTACGGCATCTCTACCGATGGCGACAACTATTGCTACCAGTCATCAAGCAGCGTGGGCGACAACTACGTGATCATGAACAGCGGTAAGATTAGCCTTGACGGCGCCGCCGCACCCAAGCTCTCGTTCGACGCTCGCTGTCTCCCCGCTAGCAACAACGTTAGCACTAAGGCTGCTAGCCCCAACGGCATCCTCGTGATGGGTTACAAGGCCGACGGCACTGGCGATGTACTCGCACAGAAGACTCTCTCTACTTCATTTGAGAACTTCGTAATCGACCTCAAGAACTACCGCAAGACCGATTACCTCTACCTTGAGTTCTACAGCATGTTTATGGAACCTGGTGCTTTGCAGATGGACAACATCACCCTCTATGACGAGGTTGAGAACGCCGTTTCAGCTACTGTTGAGGCTCCCAGCACTCTCACCGCTGGCGACATGGCTCCCATCACCGTTACTGTGACCAACGAAGGCACTAGCGCTATCAACAACTACACTCTGCTCATCAATGTTGGCGACGAGGAACTTGCTAGCAAGACAATCAACAAGAAGATTGACTTCCACAAGACCAACACCACCATCGACTACTACAGCACTACAGTATTCGACGAGCTCGGCGAGAAGAAGGTGAGCGTTGACATCGTTACCGACGGCGGCGCTGTGACACACTGCGAGACTACTATCGACGTTATCGCACCCGTGGTTTCACAACCCATCGACCTCGAAGGTAATTTCCAGACCGAGAGCACAATCAACCTCACATGGAACGCTCCCGAGGCTCCCATGGCTCCCGTGACCGAGGAATTTGAGGACTACGACAAGTGGGCTACCCAGTTCGGCGAGTGGACTTGCGTCAACGGCGACAACGCTTACAGCCAGCAAATCTTCTCCGTGGCTTCACCCGTTGATGGAACTCAATACGCTTATGCAATCTACAACCTCAACGACCTCCTGCAGACCACCGGTTTCGAAGGCCACAGCGGCGAGCAGTTCATCGGTAACACCCTCGGCACAACAAGTGCTACTGGCGGTGCTTACTTCGAGTACGTCACCGACTGGCTGATTTCTCCCGAACTTCCCGGCATCGCACAGACAGTTTCGTTCTGGATCAAGGACAGCTTCGAGTATCCCACTCACTGGAAGGGCTACTACTCAACCGGAAGCAAGGACATCAACGACTTCATCGAGTGCACCCAGTCAATGACCGCAGGTTTCGACGAGTGGACTCCCAAGTCATTCGACATCCCCGAGGGCGCGAAGTACTTCGCTATCCGTCGTAGCCAGACAGAGAACTCTCCTGGTCTCTTCATCTTCCTCGATGACATCTCTTACGTAGGTCTCGACGGAGAAATCGACAGCTACAACATCTACATCGACGGTGAGTACTTCACAAGCACTACCGACACCAGCGCACTCCTTGAGGGCGTTAGCTTCGAGGACCACGAGGTTTCAGTTTCTACCGTTTACACCGACGGTTCAGAGTCTGTTCCCGTGACCATCACCGTTGAGGCTGTTGTCACTGGCGTTGTCGACCTCAATGCACAAGGACGCGACATCCAGGGCATCTACAACACCCTCGGACAGAAGGTTAACCGCCTGCAGCCCGGTGTTAACATCATCCGCTACAGCGACGGCACTAGCCTCAAGGTTAAGTTCTAAAAGCAATCGCTAGGCCATCTCGATGGCCACACATCCTCATAACCACGGCACGGGACCAAAATCCCGTGCCGTTTTTTTCATCTACGATTACCGCCACATTCAAAACGAATTGCGGCAATCCGGCTTACTGTGTACCATCTCCACGGAGTTACAGAGGGCACGGAGATTTTTCCTTTTACCGAAAGAAATTATCCGAAATCAAAAGGAAATTTTTTAGTGCTACCACCGATTTCTGTAGTTGATTTAGAAAAGGGGTGTTACCCTAGGGTTACCCTACTGTTAGCATCAAGAACAAAAAAATTAAAGAAAAATTTTGGCATAAGACAAAAAATAAGTATCTTTGCGTGTTTATTTGGCGAAAGTTTTCAAATTAAAGAAAAATACAAACAAAAAATTATAGATAAATGGCATTATTAGAAACAATTAGGCAGAAGAAAAAAATTCTTGGCATCGTGATTGGCGGTGCTCTTCTCGCGTTTATCGTTGAAGTCGGCTTCGAGGCTCTCGGACGTCAGGGCAACAACAGCACTGCAGCCAAAGTGGGCAGCGACAAGATTGACTTCGTTTCATTCAACAATCGTGTTCAGAAAGAAAGTGAACTCGACCAGCAGAACGGTCGTTCACAAAACATCGACCAGGCTACTCGTCAGCAGCAAGTTCTTGAGGAGATGATCCAAGAGAAACTGCTCGAGCAAGAATACGAGAAAGTGGGCATCACCGTTACCGACAACGAGCTCACCGAGCTCATCGTGGGCAAGAACCCCGTGGGACAGGCTGTTCAATTCGCACAGAGCCTTGGTGTTGCGTCTCCCGCCGAGCTCAACAAGCTCCTCAACGACCCCAAGAACAACACTGCCGAGGCAAAGGCTCAGCTCGCCCCCATCCGCGCACAGTGGGAACTCCTCCAGGAGAACATCTACAAGCAGTATGAGGCCCAGAAGCTCATCACCCTCGTCAACGGCTGTATCCAGGCTAACGACCTCGACCGCGCCGAGATGGAAGATGAGGCTACTATATCTTACATCACTATGGTGAAGAAGGACTTCTCTGACCTTGCCGACGACAAGTTCCCCGTTAGCGACGAGGAAATCAAGGCAGAGTGGGAGAAGAACAAGAAAATGTTCGCTATGGACGAGGAGACTCGTTACATCCACTTCATCCCCGTGGGCATCGTTCCCTCTAAAGCTGATATCAACGAGGCCAAGAAGATTGCCGACGCTGCTTACGCTGCCCTCCAGAAGGGACGTGGCATCGACTCTGTACGCGTGCTCGGCACCGTGAAGTTCGACACCACCAAGTGTGAGCTCGCACAGGTTGCCCCCGCTGTTAAGAACTTCGTTCAGAACGCAGGTGTGGGTTCAGTGATGCGCGACTCTACACAAGCCGACGGCCGCTACCTCATGTACAAACTCATGGCAAAGGCTGCTTCGCTCGACTCTGTAAAGGCTACCATGGTACAGGTTCCCGGTGCTAAATCGGCACAGGATAGCGCTATGGCAATGCTCAAGGGAGGCAAGGCTATCGCCGACGTCACTAAGGCATTCAAGGGCGCTCAGGCTCAGGAAGAGCAGTGGATGCGCATCGCTATGTTTGCCGACTCTGTTAAGAATAAGTTTGAAAACGCTGGCGCCGAGTTCGTAGTTCTCGACAGCAACGAGAACGGTGCAGTGTTCCTGAAGGTGCTCGAGAAGAAAGCTCCCAAGACCTTCTACACCTATGCAACAGTTAGCCACGAGGCTTACGCTAGCACCAAGACTAGCAACGACCTGCGCGACAAGCTCCAGAAGTACCTCGACAAGAACAAGACCGTTGCCGACTTCACCAAGAACGCTGCGGCTGCTGGCTTCCAAGCCATGGAAGAACACATCACTCCCAGCACTCCCCAGCTCGGCATGAACCCCTACACCCGTTCAGGCATCAAGGATTCACGCAAGGCAATCAAGTGGGCGTTTGACGCCAAGAAGGGCGAAGTTTCTGGCATCTTTGCCGACAACAACGATATCCTCATCGCAGTTTGCCTCGACGACATTTACGATGGCGACTACATGCCCGCAACCCACCCCGGCATCAAGAACTACCTCACCGACAAGGTTCGCGCCGAGAAGAAGGGCGAGGCTCGCATGAAGGAATTCAACGGCAAGGCTAAAGACCTCAACGGCTATGCTAACGTGATGAAGGTAAAGGTTGACACCGTTCAGGTAGCATTTGGCAACGACCGCAACCCCATGCTCGAACCCAGCATCATCGGCCGCGTGGCTGCTGCTCAGAAGGGTCAGTTCGTAGGCCTCCTCAAGGGCAAGACTGGTGTTTACGCATTCCACGTAGAGAATATCGAGAAGTCAGCTCTCAAGCTCAGCAAGCAAGATGCCGACATGCGTTTCGCACAGACTCGCGGCGCTGCTATGGTATCTAACATGCTCATCGACATCCTCCGCAAGGGCACAAAGGTAGAACGCCGACTCATCGAGTTCTATTGATAACAACACATCACATCAATACCAAAACAGGGTTCCAAACGGGACCCTGTTTTTTTTACACCCTAGAAAACCTAGAATGTCTAGAATGTATATAGAGCAAGAATCCCTTGCCGTCTCTTACCCTACTCGCCTGTAAAAAAAGCAAAACTTGTCACTTTGCTTGCATTATTGTAATATTTTGAGTAATTTTGCTCATTAAACTACACAATTACTGGAAATGAGTAAAATTAACGACATACAAGACGAGATAATCGAGGAATTTGAAGGTTTCACCGACTGGATGGATCGCTACGCAGTGATCATCGACATGGGCAACGCCATGCCCGCGCTCGACGAGAAATACAAGACTTCCGATAACATCATCGAGGGATGCCAGAGCCGAGTGTGGCTCCAGGCCGACTACGATGCCGGAAAGCTGCATTTCACTGCCGACAGCGACGCCATCATCGTCAAGGGCATCATCTCGATGCTCGTGCGTGTGCTCAGCGGCCACACACCTGCCGAGATACTCGATGCCGACCTCTATTTCATCGACCGCATAGGGCTCCACGACCACCTGTCGCCCACCCGCAGCAACGGGCTCGTGGCAATGATCAAGAAAATCAAAGCCTATGCACTCGCCTTCCAGGCACAAGCCTGAAACCCGCAAAGGCAAAATTATTAACCCTAAAATAACAACGAATTATGTTACAAGATCTCTGGAACAACAATCGCATGGTGGCTATGCTAATTGCGATTCTAGTGGTGGTTGTGCCTTTCCTCATCTACTATGTGATTGAGGCAAAGAAAAAACACCCCAAGGGCCTTATTTCAGCCGCTCTGTCCAACATGGGCGAGCGTTTCGGCTACTACATCATGAATGCAGTGCTCCTGCTCTTCCTGTGCTCAAAGTTTGGCATCAGTGATGACCTTGCAGGATGGATTTACGCTGTGTTCTATTTCCTTATTTACGTGCTTAGCCTCCCTGGCGGCATGGTTGCCGACAAGCTGCAGAACTTCAAGGGCACCATCATGATGGGTCTCGTGGTCATGGCTGCGGGTTACATCATCCTGTCGGTTCCCGTGTTTGGCGGCAATCCCGGCGCCGTTCCCACATGGGTGCTTGTACTCACTTGCGTGGCTCTCGTGCTCATTGCTGCCGGTAACGGTCTGTTCAAAGGCAACTTGCAGGCCATCGTTGGTCAGATGTATGACAACTACGAGGCCGAGGCTGCAAAGAAAGGTCCCGAAGAGCTTGCAATCGCAAAGTCTCGTCGCGACAGCGGTTTCCAGATTTTTTATGTATTCATCAACATAGGCGGTGTGATTGCACCTTTCGTTGCCCCCCTCTTGCGTAGCGCTATGCTCAAGCTCGACGGTTTCATTTACAACGCCGACCTTCCCCGTCTGTGCCACGGTTTCCTCCAGGGAACAAATACAGCCGAGGATATGCAGAATCTCAACGCCCTCGCCCAGAGTTCTATCATCGATGGTAGCCAAGTGGGCGACTTGGCAGCATTCTGCACTAGCTACCTCGAGAGTTTCAACACTGGCGTGCACTACTCGTTCATCGCTTCGGCTCTTGCAATGATTGCATCTTTCCTCATCTTCGTGGCAACTCGCAAAGTACTTCCCAACCCCATCAAGAAGGTTAAGGCTGCCGCTGCTTCAAAGGACGAGGTGGCTGCCGACGCAAAGGAAATCAAGCAGCGCATGTTTGCTCTCTTCGCAGTGCTCGGCGTGGCAATCTTCTTCTGGTTCTCATTCCACCAGAACGGACAGTCGCTCTCTGTATTTGCACGCGACTTCTGCGAGACCGATGCTATCGCACCCGAGATATGGCAGTGCATCAATCCTTTCTTTGTGATTGTGCTCACTCCCATCATCATGATTGTCTTCGGAGCTCTTGCAAAGAAAGGCAAAGAGATTTCCACACCATGGAAGATCGCACTCGGTATGTTTGTTGCCGCTTGCGCTTACCTCTTCCTTATCGGCATCTCCGTTGCCAACGGTTATCCATCAGGCGAGGAATTCAAGGGTCTTGCAGAGACCGCCAAGGTTGCCATGAAGGCAGGTCCCTGGGTGCTCATCGTCACCTACTTCTTCCTCACCGTTGCCGAGCTGTTCATCTCTCCCCTGGGTCTGTCGTTCGTTTCTAAAATCGCTCCCCAGCACCTCCAGGGCATCTGCCAGGGCTTGTGGCTCTGTGCTACCGCCATCGGCAACCTGTTCATTGCCCTCGGCGTGACAATGCTCAACAGTTTCCCGCACCAGTGGCAATGCTGGGCAGTTTTTGCCGGATTCTGCCTCATCTCTATGGGCGTCATGCTGGCTATGCTCAAGTGGCTCGAACGTGTCACAAAATAACAAGATAGAAATTTAAAAACTTTAGCCGGATAGCCAGAGATATGGACTATCCGGCTAAATTAGCAAAACAATAACAATATGTTCAAGAACCAACCTAAAGGTTTATTCGCTTTAGCACTTGCCAACACAGGCGAGCGCTTCGGTTACTACACCATGCTAGCCATCTTCACCCTGTTCATGCAGGCCAAGTTTGGCTGGGATGAGAGCACCGCAGGCCAAGTGAATGCTATATTCCTGGCCGTTGTTTACTTCGCGCCACTGTTCGGTGGCATGATTGCTGACAAGATTGGGTACGGCCGCTGCGTCGTCGCTGGCTTTGTGGTGATGTTCCTGGGTTACCTGGGGCTCGCTATACCCACCGCCCCCGACATGAGCGGGCAGGTCGCAATGTTTGCTGGACTCGCTGCCGTCTCGCTCGGCACAGGTCTGTTCAAGGGCAACTTGCAGGTGCTCATAGGCAACCTCTACGACGACCCCAAGTATGCCAGCCGTCGCGACTCGGCGTTCTCGCTGTTCTACATGGCAATCAACATGGGAGCAATGTTTGCCCCCTCGATGGCCAACTGGATCACCGAGAAGCACCTCGCCCAGTATGGTTTTCACTATGACGCTGCCAACCACGCCCCCGAGTATCTCGAAGCCCTATACAGCGGCTACGGTCTGTGCTTCGGCGTGGCATGTGTGTCGCTCATCCTCTCGGCGGTAATCTATTTCGCTACCCGTAGCTGGTTCAAGCACGCCGACGTCACCGCCGCAAAAGCCAAGGAGACCGCCAACGCCGCCCCCGTCGAGGAACTCACTCCCAAGCAGACCCGCGACCGCATCGTGGCACTGCTGCTTGTCTTTGCCGTGGTAATCTTCTTCTGGATGGCATTCCACCAGAATGGTTCGGCACTCACATTCTTTGCAAAGAAGTACACCAACCTCACCGTTGAGGGCGGAATGCGATTCGGATTCAACATCTTCAGCCTCGCATTGGTTGCATTGTCGGTATATACCGGATTCGGTGTCTTCCAGTCAAAGGAAACGAAAAACCGCATCATCTGTGGCATCGTCACTCTGGCGGCATGGACTGGTGCCTACCTGCTTTACAGCGGCATGGCAAATCGCCTGGACGCTCAGCCCAGCGACTTCCAGCAGTTCAACCCCTTCTTCGTGGTTGCGCTCACGCCATTCAGCATGCTCTTCTTCGGTGCCTTTGAGAAGAAAGGCAAGGAAATCAGTGCTCCAGCACGCATCGCGTGGGGTATGCTCATCGCAGCATTGGGATTCGGCGTTATCACGCTGGCTTCGATGGGACTCAAGTCGCCCATGGAACTGGGAGAGACCGAGACTCAAAGCATCCTCTCGCCCAACTGGCTCATTTCTACCTATTTCACACTCACCGTGGCCGAACTCCTACTGTCGCCCATGGGACTGTCGTTTGTCTCAAAAGTGGCGCCTCCCAAGTTCAAGGGCATGATGATGGGCGGATGGTGCGTTGCCACTGCCATAGGTAACTACTTGAGCAGCATCCCCTCAATGCTGTGGGACAAAATCCCCCTCATGTATAACTGGGCAATCCTCATCGCCCTGTGTCTCATCAGCGCATTCGTTATGTTTGCACTCCTGAAGAAGCTCAACAAGATGACAGCCTGAACACAGGCTTAACAACTAATAACCCAGCAACGCGCCGCACACCACGGCGCGTTGCTCGTGTAATCACACTCCACATGCAGCGGGATAGTCAAGAAAAAACACAACTTTTCCACCCCATTGCAGTTGAGTTGCAAAAAAATAGACGTAACTTTGCAACATCAATCACTACAACGCATGAACAAGAAACAAAAAAAGGTGCTGGCGCGCATCATCGTGAGCGCGATTCTCACTGCCACGCTCGAATTTCTGCCCATCGACGGCTGGCTCAAGCTAGCCCTCTATGTGGGCATATACATACTCATCGGCTATGACATCCTGCGCAAAGCCTTCCGCGGCATGCTCAACCGACGCATCTTCGACGAGAATTTCCTCATGGTGGTCGCCACGATGGGAGCGTTCTCGCTTGCCATTTACGAGATGAACAACGGTAACGAGGGCGACTTCACCGAGGCCATCGCCGTGATGCTGCTTTACCAGGTGGGAGAGTTTTTCCAGAGCTACGCCGTGGGCAAGAGCCGCCGCGACATCTCGTCGCTCATGGACATACGCCCCGACTATGCCAACGTTGAGGACGAGCATGGCAACATCGAGCAAGTTGACCCCGACGATGTGGAGACGGGCCAGGTCATCATCGTGCGGCCAGGCGAGAAAGTGCCCATCGACGGCATCGTGGTCGAGGGTGAGTCCTCGCTCAACACCACAGCACTCACCGGCGAGTCGCTGCCACGCAGCATCACCGCAGGAGAAGAGATAATGAGCGGCTGCATCAACATGACCGGCGTGCTCAAGGTGAAAACCACCAAGGAGTTTGGCGAATCTACTGTTTCTAAAATCCTCGAACTCGTCGAGGACAGTGCCACACACAAGTCTAAAAGCGAGGATTTCATCGCCCGCTTTGCGCGTGTCTATACCCCTGCCGTGTGCTACGGTGCGCTGGCGCTGGCGTTGCTCCCGCCGCTGTTCATGATGCTCGTCATGGGTAATGACCCTGGATGGGAAACATGGATCTACCGCGCCCTCACCTTCCTCGTCATCAGCTGCCCGTGCGCGCTAGTGGTGAGCATACCGCTCACGTTCTTTGCCGGCATAGGCGGGGCAAGCAACCAGGGCGTGCTTGTCAAGGGAGCCAATATCCTGGAATCGCTTTCCAAGGTCAAGACCGTGGTGATGGACAAGACCGGCACCCTCACCCTCGGAGTCTTTGAGGTGACAGCCATGCACGACGGCGATGACCACGACCGCCAGGACGAGGACGAGAAACAACGGCTCATCGAGATGGCAGCACTCGTGGAGTGTGCATCGTCACACCCCATCAGCAAGAGCATACAGCGAGCCTACGGCAAGGCCATAGACCATAGCCGCGTGAGCAATATCAAGGAACTCGGCGGACTGGGCATCACAGCCACCGTCGATGGCCATGACGTGGCGGTGGGCAACGAGAAACTCATGCACACACTGGGGCTGGAGAGCTGCCACTGCCACATGGCAGGCACTCTGGTGCACATAGCCATCGACGGCACCTATGCCGGCCACATCGTGCTGGGCGACCTCGTCAAGCCGCACGCCAGCGAGGCCATCACGGCACTGCACCAGGCCGGAGTCACCAGCACAGTCATGCTCACAGGCGACAGCGACAAGGTGGCACGCGAGGTCACCAGCCAGTTGGGCATCGGCACCGTGTATAGCGAGCTGCTTCCCGCCGACAAGGTAGCACGGGTGGAAGAACTGCTTGCTGCCGCTGGCAAGGGCGAGAAAGTGGCATTTGTGGGCGATGGCATGAACGACGCTCCCGTGCTCTCTCGCGCCGACATAGGAATCGCCATGGGCGGCGTGGGCAGCGATGCCGCAATCGAGGCCGCCGACGTCGTGCTCATGGACGACGACCCCATGAAAATCTCCAAGGCAATGCGCATCGCCAGCAAGACAATGGCTATCGTGTGGCAAAACATCATCATGGCTTTCGGCGTGAAAGGCGTGTGCCTCCTGCTGGGCGCAGTGGGCATTGCCAACATGTGGCTGGCCATCTTTGCCGACACCGGCATCATGATACTGGCAGTGCTCAATGCCATACGCGCCATGCGGGTGAAGAACCTGTGACTCTGCAATCTCCAGGATCCCAACCCCAATAACACAACTTGAAAAAAAATCTTTGGTTTCTATTGACTTTTTTAATTAAATTGAGTATTTTTGTAGTTCCTAATCTTCACCGAAAATCATTAGCGCAATGAAAATATTTACAAATGACGCAATTAGGCGCATTTTTGAAAAATCCATAGAGGTTGAGAACATCACAATGCTCGACATGATGGAGCGAGCCGCATCGGCTGTGACCTACGAGATCGTAAAGCGTTGGCGCTCTACGAAACGCATCGTCGTCTTTGCAGGCCCTGGCGACAACGGTGGCGACGCTCTCGCTGTGTCGCGCATGCTCTTTGAGCAAGGCTACTCTCCCGAGGTGTACCTGCTCAACGTCAAGTCGTCACACCTGTCCAACTGCTGCTCGGCCAACCGCGACCGGCTTTACGAGCTCGATGGATTGAGCTACACCGAGGTCACCGAGACCTTCAACCTGCCCGACCTTTCAGAGAACGACGTGGTCATCGACGGACTCTTCGGCTCGGGTCTGCGTGCACCGCTCAAGGGCGGTTACACCTCGCTCGTGCAGTATATCAACGACAGCGGCGCTTATATCGTGTCGATCGACATGCCCTCTGGCCTGCACGGCGAGAAAAACGCCACTGTGGACCGCCGCAACATCATCAAGGCCAACCTCACGCTGGTGTACCAGTTCAAGCGACTCGCCTTCTTCTTTGCCGAGAACGCACAGTTCATCGGCGAGTGCGTAGTGCTTGACCTTGAGCTCAACCGCAACGTCATCGCCGAACTGCCCTCCGACTTCTACCTCATCGACCAGGACGACGCCAGCGCGATGATACGCGACCGCAACCAGTTCACCAACAAATATGACCACGGGTCGATATTCCTCGTTGCCGGCAGCTACGGCATGATGGGGTCGGCCATACTGGCAGCCCGTGGCGCTATGCGTTCGGGGGCAGGACTCGTCACCGTGCACGCGCCCCGCATGGGCTACATGCCGTTGCAGACCGCAGTGCCCGAGGCGCTCTACGAGCCCGACAGCAACGAATACGTCACCAGCGCCATCGAGATGCACCACCGTTACAGCGTCGTGGCAATAGGCCCCGGCATCACCAGCAGCGACGAGACTCTTGACGCTCTCGACACCTATCTCAAGAGCTTCCATCATCCCTGCCTGCTCGATGCCGATGCGCTCAACTGCATCAACCGCCGCCCCATGCTCATTCGCAGCATTCCCAAGGGGTCGGTAATCACACCGCATGCCATCGAGTTCGACCGCCTTTTCGGCAAGCACAACACCGACGAGGAACGATTCCTCAAAGCACTCAACGAGGCCAAACTCTACGACATCACCATCGTGCTCAAGGGACACCACACCATGACCATCTTCCCCAGCGGCAAGGTTTACATCAACTCTAGCGGCAATGCCGGCATGGCAACCGCAGGCAGCGGCGACGTGCTCACAGGCGTCATCGCATCATTCATCGCGCAAGGCTACCAGCCCGACATGGGCGTAGTCCTCGGCGTGTTTATCCATGGTCTCGCCGGCGACATCGCTGCCACCGAGCACTCCGAGTACGGAGTCATGGCAAGCGACATCGTCGATAACCTGGGCACAGCCATCAAGACCGCCCGAGCACAAGCCCGGAGACATTAACAGGACAGAACACCACCACACGCATAAAAACGCCCTGCACCACGCAGAGCGTTTTTTTATAGCCTAGAAAGACTAGAAAATCTAGAAGGTCTAGAAAATCTAGAAAATCTGCGCCATAATAAAAATGTAACTATTCACCAATGGAACTCCCCGCGCGGATCTCACTGAACTCACTGATTTTTTCATTGAAAATATATTACCAATTAGAGGCTGAAAGCCGACACGCACAAAGCTTGCTTTGGGCACATAACCCCCACCGAAGGGAGTGAAACGACTGCCGGTGGGGGGGTGTGAAGTGTGACAAAATTGCGGTTGAAGACCGCTACCTCGAAACGTGCAAGGTGGCGGTCTTCAACCGCAGTACAGTGTATCGCGTTTACCCTGCCCTGCCTTCGCTTGCGCTCAGTTAGGACAGGGTTATGTGCAGAACTGCGTTCTGCGTGTCGGCTTCCAGCCTCTCATTACAAAATCATGTGTGAGTGAGA
>NZ_JAZLLZ010000063.1:0-15551 GCF_045598405.1 Sodaliphilus sp. | reverse complement strand
TTATGAGTGTTTTTATTCGTTTGCTTTTAATTTTGCAACTGATTAGCGGATAGAATCGGCTGATTTGGCACGTTTGGATGTAAAACACTAGCAATTATGCCTATTTGTATAGGGGACAAAATACGGGATTCTTTATTCTATAATAACCTTAGAATTTCTAGAATATCTAGAATTAGTAATAACAAGCCCACACATTGCCAGAAGCAGCGTGTGGGCCTTATAATTTTCCTTTATCCTTTAAGTGAACGCAAGAATCAAGATTTGAGCCGTTATCACTCGCAGGAACATCGTGAGAGGATAGACGGTAGAGTAAGCAACAGCCGGAGCGTCATTGCCAGCAGTCTTGTTGGCGTAGGCCAGTGCGGGAGGATCGGTTGTCGCGCCAGCCACGAGACCCATGAGCGTGCAGTAGTTGAGCTTGAACTTGCCACGTGCCACAAGGGTCACAACGAGCAACGGCAGGAACGTGATCAAGAAACCATAAAGCACCCAGCGGGCACCTGTGGGAGTGAACACGGTTGCAGCAAAGTTGCCGCCGGCTGCAATACCCACGCTGGCAAGGAAGAGGCAGATGCCCAGCTCGCGCAACAGCAGGTTGGCGCTACTGCTTGTGTAAGTCACCAGCTTCGCCTTGTAACCGAAACGTCCCAGCAAGATAGCCACGATGAGGGGACCGCCGGCAAGACCCAACTTCATGGGCACTGACATGCCGGTGAACTTCAATGGTATCGAACCCACGAGAATACCAAGCACGATACCCAGGAACATGGTGAACATGTTGGGCTCGTTGAGGCGGCGCATTGAGTTACCCATCTTCTCGGCAAGGCGGTTAATGTCGTTGATGTCGCCCACCACAGTGAGGCGGTCGCCCACTTGGAGTGCAAGGTTGGGACTGGCAAGCAGATCCACACCAGCACGATTCACGCGCGTAGCATTGAGCTTGTAACCCATGCGCAGACGCAACTGTCCAATCTTCTTGCCCGAAAACTCGGTCTTGGTGATGAGAATGCGGCGTGAGACCAAAGGACTTTGCTCCGCAGCCCACTCCATATCGACGCGAGGACCGATTACTGCATCAAATACCTCAACATCTTGGTCCGACATCACGATGAGCAACAAGTCACCCTCGTGCAACTCAGTCTCGTTCTTGGGGTTGATTATCTCACCCGACGTGCGCTTAACTCGGGAAATCACAAAGTTGCGTTCAATGATGCTGTGAAGTCTCTTGATATTGATATTGTGGATGAGTTTGTTGCTCACCTGATAAGTTTCAATGTGGGGAGCAAGCTGGCTCTGATGCGCTTCTTCTTCGATCGACTTTGAGTCTTTCTCGGCATTAATCTTGAATATCACCTTCACCACGATCATTGACAGGATGATGCCCACCACACCCAAGGGATAGGCGGCAGCATATCCCATCGACATCGACTGGTTGAGCGTCGCTGCATCGGGATTGTTAGTCTCTATGAGGGTCTGCTGTGCAGCACCGAGTCCGGGCGTGTTAGTAATCGCTCCCGAGAGGATGCCCACCATGTCGGTTATCTTGACATCGCCGGCAATGAAGAATATTGCAAGTGCAACGGCGATATTAAGACCCACAATGCTCATTGCAAGGCCATTGAGACGAAGGCCGCCTTCCTTGAACGACGAGAAGAAACCAGGACCCACCTGTATGCCTATCGAGAAGATAAACAAGATGAGGCCAAACTCCTGTATGAACTTGAGTGTGGTGGGATCTACACTGAAACCGAAGTGTCCCATCAAGATACCCACAAAGAGCACAAAAGTTGCTCCCAGTGAGACACCTTTAAGTTTGAGTTTACCCAGAATCACGCCCGCTGCTATCACTATCGAATAGATGAAAATCGCATGCGCAACGTTGCTTCCGGTAAACAAATCATATAACCATTCCATTACGTCTGTTTATTTTTACTATTACTTATTTTCAACACAAATATTGTATATCTCAACAGGATTGTTAATTATGCGTCCCGCATAACTTTCTACAAGCTCCTTCTCGGGTCGGAACCCCCAAGTCACTCCCACCGAGTCAACACATGCACGACGTGCAGTCTCCATGTCCACACCCGAGTCGCCCACATAGAGCACCTCTGCCTTGGGCACCTGTGCCACACCGAGCACCGAGAACACGATCGACGGGTCGGGCTTGACGTTGCGGCCTTCCACCTGACCTTCCACGGCTATGAAGTCTATATCGCCGAAGTAATGCTGAATGATGCGTGAAGTCGCTGCCTGGTACTTGTTGGAAGCCACCGCCAGCTTCACACCAGCTTCTTGCAAATCTGCAAGCAACTCCTTGATGCCAGCATAGGGTTTGGTGCAGTCGCAATTATGGTCATTGTAGTGCTCCATAAAATCCTTGAGCAGCTTGTCAACGGTGGGTGCATCGCGATGATCCTCGGGCAGCACACGCGTGATGAGCCGGCGCACACCATTGCCCACAAAGAACGGATAACTTGCCATCGTGTGGGTGGGAAAACCGTTCTTCTCGAGCGCATAGTTGGCTGCATGCCCCAGGTCCTCTATCGTGTTGAGCAGCGTGCCGTCAAGGTCAAAAATCACTAATTTCTTCATCTTTATGATATCATTTAGTCTTTATCTTTTTTACATCAGAAGGGGTAACCCACTGAAAAATGGAACTCGCTGTCGCGCTTAAACTTGGGGCTAAACAGCGGCCAGTGTTCCTGGCCCGATACCGGGTTGTGGGCTTTCATACCCATGTCTATGCGCAGCAAGAAATAGGTGAAGTCAAGACGCAAACCCAGTCCGTAGGCCATAGCGATCTGCTCATAGAACTTGTTGAACTTGAACACACCACCCGGCTGGTCCTCATAGTCCCTAATCGTCCATATATTACCAGCGTCGATAAACGCTCCCAACTCAATCACCCAGAACAACTTGGCACGATATTCCAGATTGAGGTCAAGCCTTATGTCGCCGCACTGATAGATGAAACTGTTCTGCGAGTTTGACGAATTGAAACTTCCCGGTCCCAGGGTGCGCACGCCCCACCCTCGCACACTATTGGCACCGCCAGAGTAGAATCGCTTCTCGAAGGGCAGCACCGTGGAGTTGCCATAAGGAACTGCAACACCTGCCCCCACATGGAATGCCAGCGACGAGCGTGTGTCGAAGTTATGCGTTATTGAATAGTCAGCATCGACCTTAGCATACTGGGCATACCTGATGCCAAACACCTTGTAGGCATCAACCGCATTACGGCTATGGCCCACCACGCTCGATATTGCATAGAGCACATTACCTGCTGTCTCGGCATTGGCACGCAGCGTGTAAACGTTGCGCTGGAAATTCTGCGACAGCAACGTGTTGGTGCGCTTGTTGGTCAAGTAGAAATTGTAACCCATGCGCATGATGAAGTGGTCCTCATAGGAGTAACGCAACAGCGGGTTGGTAATGCTGTCAAGGAAATGACTGCGGCTCTTGGGCAGATACACATAGTTCAGGTCAAGCAAGTTGAATGTGTGCCTGCGCTGCTGATTTCTGTCGGTCCAGTGGTAACGCCAGCCGGCTCCGGCAATGATGCGGGTATATTCGGGACGCTCCTGGTAGTTAAAACTTGTGGTCAACTCGGTCGATGCCTGGATTTTCTTCTTGAAATCGGACTTCAATAACGGGAATTTGAACTTGGGGAAATTCAATCCCAACTCGCCCGAGTATTCACTATAATTATTATTAATCAATCCGCTCAAATCGCCCGAGAGGCTTTCGTAACTCATCTTGAATTTTGCATTGAGCGACTCCGAGCCCTTGAACACATTGCGGTGGCGGTAATCCATTCCCAAGCCGAATCCCAGGTCGCCCTCGCTATTTGTACCTTCGAGCGATACCGAGAACGATTGTGACTTGTCACGCGACAGCAGCACATAAGCATCAAGCAGTATCTTGCCGTCAAACTCGCCCACAGGCTGTATGTCGATGTTTATGAATTTCACAATGTTGAGCCGTCCCAGCGCTTTGTATGTGCGGTTCACGTCCTCTGCATTGTAGAGCGAGCCGGGTTCTATATAATTGCACTCGTCAATCACGTTGCTGTGCAGATATTTATCGGCATCCTGCATGATTGTGATGTTATTATAGGTCAACGTGTCTGCCCCAAAGTAGCCATTCTGCATGAGAACAGGGTCATAGTTGGTCACATAAGTCACGTTGCGCACATAGAATGGCTTGTGCGACGTGTAGTAGGGCATGCGCTCGTTGCGGTAAGGCTCGCGTGTGTTTAGGGTCACGTCTATCGCATGAGAACCGGCAGCAGTGTCGGCTGTGAATGTGATGTACTCCTTATTGAAAGCATAGTAACCATGATTGCGCAGTTTTTCAGTGATGAGCTGGCGCCACGCATCCAGTTTATTGCGGTCAAAGAGTCCGCCCACCTTCACAGGATATCCGGTTGTGTCTTCAAGAATGATATCACGCAGCGTGTCGTTGGCAATGTCATAGCCGATCGACGAGATATAGTAAGGAGAGCCCAGCGTGATATTGTAGTTGACCTTTGCCTTCTTGTGTGCACTGTCGGCCACCACGTCATAGTCAACCACATTGTTCATGTAGCCTTTGTTCTTGAGTGCCGTGTGCAGCTGCAATGCACTGGAAGCCGTGAGTGTAGAGTCATAAATCACCGGCGGAGTACCCACGCGCTGGATCCAACGGTTGAACCAACTTGACGAATCCTTTCCCGACAGGTTATAGAACGCAAGCTGGAGTTTAAGTCCGCCCAACACCTTGTGGTTCTCAGACTGTCGTAAATAGTTAACCAAATCAGAACTCTGCGCCCCCGACGTCTTGTCGTCGACGTTGATTTTCACCTTGTCAAGAAGCAACTTGCCATCAGGCACATGCTTGGTTGAGCTACAAGAAAACACTACCGGCAATAATACCATTGCCAGCGCCACGACAAGCACGAAGTGTAATTTTCTTGCATTCATACCACAAAATAATCTACAAAATTACTCCATTTTCACGAAACCACCAAAAATATAGCTGATTGATATCAACTCTCCTCACATTTTGCACAAGACAGCATGCACCGTTTGCGACTTCTCGACCGACTTCCCCCACATAGGCACAGAGTCTTTCCTTTTTCCTTCCTGTCTAAATAAAAGCAGATTGGGCAGATAAAGAATTCCCATATTTCTGGTTAATCTGCTTTTATGCGGCAATAGCACCACAGTACAGATCATGCCATTTTTTTGCGCTTCGTTTTTGAATGTGGACTTCCTTACTATGCAAAAGCAGGGACGCGACCTTGATGTCACGTCCCTGCTCTATTAGTTCGACTGATTTCTTGTTATCTCTTCACCTTGAAGCAATCCTCGTTTTGCTCAATGATAGTGTTGAACTCGGGATAGCGACGCACTAGTTTCAGGTTAACATAGGGAGACTCGTTAACCTTAATCTCATACAGGCTGCCAAATCCGTTGGCAAGTGCACTGCGCAGGCAGTCGATCGATGCACCCTTGTCACCCATCTCCACGTCACCGATGTCACTGTAAAGGGCCGATGCTGTAATGTAAGTTTGACCACCGGGAAGAATGCCGTCTTGGATAATCTGCTTTGCCCAGTCGCGAGCCTCCATGTCATTGCCCAGCTCATGGAGAGCAAAACCACGCAGGCTATTGTAGTCATTGCCCAGGCGAAGCATCGCCTCAAAGTCGTTGGTTGCAGCTACTGCATTTTTCAAGCGATACTTGTTGATCCATCCGCGCAGCAGCAATGCCTCGCTGCAAGCAGCGTCGCGGTCGATGATTGCGTTGACGCACTTGAGGGCATCGGCATCCTTGCGCTGTGAGATGAGCAAACGTGCCTTGGCCATAAGAGCCTCGACGCTAGCGGGATTGAGCGACAACGCTTTGTCAAGGTCGGCATAGGCAGCGCCATAGTTGCCACCCTGACCACGGTTGAACTCAATGCGAGACTTGAGGATGTAATAGTCGGCTTCGTCGCCCTTCATCTCAATAGCCTTGTTGATGCTAGCAAGCGCTTCGTCATATTCCATGAGCTCCATCTGGCACAATGCGGCGTCACCGTAGATTGAATGGAAATCATACAGATTGTTAGAGATAATTGCCTGCAAGTCCTTGAGAGCCTGTCCATAGTGCACATGGCGCAATGCGATGCTTGAACGCACATAGTAGAACATGCCCACGCGCGGAGCCTTGTCGATGCTGTTGGCAAGCGCGTTCATCACAGCGTCATAGTGCGTGTCGCTCATTGCGATGAGCGACTGCAATGCCGCACCGGTGTCGCTGCCCACGCTCAATGCCGAAATGAGATCCTGCGCCGCAGGTTCATACTGCTGCATCCGGCTCAAGATATCGGCACGGTTGATATACACTTGAGGCTCGGCAGTGAACAGGCTGACTGCCTTGTCAACATAACTTGCAGCCTTCTCATAGTTGTTGCGTTGCACCTCAATTTTAGCCAAGCCATACATGGCGTCATAGTTCATGGGGGTGTCACGCAAGATGCTCTGGAAGTTGCGCTCGGCGGCATCAAGATCGTTGACCTTAAGGCTCACCTTGGCAAGCATGTCGATGCAGCCCATCGACTTGGGATTGAGTGCCGAAGCTGCACGCAATGCCTCTACCTCTTCTCCGTAGTTGCCCTGTGCATCAAAGATGCGGGCCTTGAGCATGTAGGTGTCAAACGCCAGATTCTTTTCTTTCTCGGGAACTTGCTCAAGCACCTCATTGGCATCGGCAAGAGCTTGGGCATATTCGCCGTTATAGAACAACTGGTTGGCACGTGCAAAACGTGTCTCATAGTCGCCAGGTTTGTTTTGTAATTGCTCGTCATACACCTTCATCACGGCTTGCGTGATCTTGTCGCGCACACGGGCATCGTCGCCACTAGTCTGTGACCATGCTGTGCTGAATGTTGCCAACAACGCAAGCAACAGAAAAATGTTTCTCAATTTCATACTATATAGTAGTTAAATTTATAATTTCCTTATTTAGAGTGCCTCTTGTGGTCTATGGTTTAATGGAGGCATTATTTTTCCAGCTGGTTCACTGCGCTTCGCAGTGTAGCGAGGCGTGTGAGCAGCCCATCAAGCAAGTCGAGGCGCAGCATGTTGGCGCCATCGCTCTTTGCCACGCTCGGATCTTGGTGGGTTTCCAGGAACAATCCGTCGGCTCCCACGGCAATCGCAGCGCGCGCCATGGGTTCAATGAGATGAGGCAGACCGCCTGTCACCCCCTTCGAGGTGTTAGGTTGCTGCAACGAGTGAGTGATATCAACTATCACCGGGGCATATTGCTGCATCGTGCTGATGCCACGAAAATCAACAATCAGGTCTTGGTAGCCGAAGGTGGTGCCACGCTCGGTAATGGCTACGTCGTCATTGCCGGCATCACGCACCTTCTGCACTGCAAACTGCATGGCCTCGGGCGACAGGAACTGTCCTTTCTTGATATTAACCATGCGACCTGTGCGGGCAGCAGCAACCAGCAAGTCGGTCTGGCGGCACAGGAATGCAGGAATCTGGAGCACATCAACATATTGCGCTGCCATCTCGGCTTCCTCGGCTGTGTGGATATCAGTAACCACTGGTATGCCGAAGGTGTCGCGCACCTTCTGGAGTATCTTCAAGGCTTTCTCATCGCCTATACCAGTGAAGCTGTCGATGCGCGAACGATTAGCCTTGCGGTAACTGCCCTTGAACACATAAGGGATGCCCAGGCGAGAGGTGATATTCAACGCTTTCTCGGCAATATCCATCGCCATGTCTTCGCCCTCGATCACGCACGGGCCTGCAAGAAGGAAAAACTGGCCGCTTGCGGCACTGGTCAACTGTTTAATCATCTTTGTTTAGTTTCATTAATCTGAATCAGCGTGTGACACGATGCCACCGCCTGCACCGCAGCAGTCTCGGTGCGGAGTCGGCTGTCGCCCAGCGTTACCGGAACAAAACCGGCGTCGAGGGCAGCCTTCACTTCCTCGGGGCTGAAGTCGCCCTCGGGGCCGATGAGTATCAATGCATCCTCACCGGGAATGTATTCACGAGCAAAAACCTTGCGTTGCTCGCGAGGGAGCGTCATGTCGCAATAGGCTATGTAACGCTTGCCCTCAAACGGGGCGTTAATCACCTGCATCACCGGAGTCATCGCGTCCAGCATGGGCAAGGTGGCCTTGAGCGATTGCTTCATGGCACTGACGAGTATCTTGCGCAAGCGTTCGGGTTTCACTTCCTTGCGCTCACTGTAACGGCATTGCAGGGGGATGATGCGGTCGATGCCCATCTCGGTGCATTTCTCTATCATCCACTCAATGCGGTCGATGTTTTTAGTGGGAGCAATGCCCACCACAATCTTGTGAGGCCAGTGCGGCGCACGTGCCTCGCTGCGCACAATCTCTACGGCGCACCTTTTCTGGTGCGCCATAGTGATGCGAGCGTGATGCCATGTTCCGTTGCCATCCACCACATCAATCTCATCGCCTGCGGCAAGACGCAATACCTTAACGCAGTGATGTGACTCCTCCTCGCTCAATGTGAGGGTTGTTGCTATGTCGGGGCAGTAGAACAGGTGCATCTCTGTTGTGAGTTAATTAATTCTTAATTTAGATTTTGCTGGGATCGTGTTTGTACTTGAACAGAACCATGAATGATACTGCCACGACAAGTGCAAAGCCTGCGAAGATGTACCAAGCAGTGGGCCAACCGGCATCAAACTTACCAACGAGGAATCCGTTTTCGTTCCATGTGCAGAAATGATCAATAATCTTGCCAGCAGCAAGTGTACCGATTGTTGCACCGAGGCCATTGGTCATGAGCATGAACAAACCTTGTGCCGAAGCCTTGATGTCAGGATCACACTCGCGGTCAACAAACATCGCGCCCGAAACATTGAAGAAGTCAAACGCAACACCATAAACGATGCAAGAAAGCACGAACAGAAGCACACCAGGCATTGCAGGGTTGCCCAGGCCGAAGAAACCAAAGCGGAATACCCAAGCAAACATGGCGATGAGCATAACCACCTTGATGCCATAACGCTTCAAGAAGAAGGGGATGAGCAGGATGCACAATGCCTCGCTCACCTGCGACAGCGACACGAGCATTGTTGCATTGTTAGCAGCAAAACTATCGGCATACTCGGCAACACCCTTGAAGTGAGTAAGGAACGGGGTTGCATAGCCGTTAGTAACCTGCAGTGACATACCAAGCAACATAGAGAAGATGAAAAACATAGCCATCTTCTTGGTCTTAAACAGTTTGAATGCATTGAGTCCCATGCTTTCTACCAGCGAGCCGCCTTCCTTCTTAACCAGCTTGCAAGCAGGCAAAGTGAAGCAGTAAACAAAAAGCAACACACTGAGGACACCAGATACCAAGAACTGGTAGTGAGTGAGTTGGAACTTAAAATCGTTAGGATCCAGAGTGAATGAGAAGCCATTATCGTCAAGAACCGCGCAGTTTACAAACCACATGGTTGCAATGAAACCTACGGTACCAAAAACACGAATGGGCGGGAAGTCCTTAACAGTGTCCAGGCCATTGTCCTTCATGATTGTAAATGCAGCAGTATTACTCAATGCCAATGTGGGCATATAGAATGCAACGCTGATTGTGTAGATAGTAATAAACAAAGCCTTGTCGGGCGTAGCTGTTGATGCTCCGAGATAGAACAAACCAATCATTGCCATACCAGCAATAGCGTGGCAGATGCCAAGCAACTTCTGGGGCTGAATGTACTTATCGGCAACAATACCCATGATTGTGGGCATAAAGATAGATACGATACCCTGGATTGCATAGAACCAAGAGATTTCGGCGCCCATGCCAGCTTTTCCGAGGTAATTTCCCATACAGGTGAGATAAGCTCCCCACACAGCAAACTGCAGGAAGTTCATCACAATCAGTCTTACTTTCAAATTATTCATGTTAATGTTTTGTTATTTATTAGTTTATTAAAATTTCAACTTGCAAAGATAGCAATTTATTTGCACATTCACACCACAATGGCCATGCTTTCTACTTTTCTTGTCGCCTTGACTCCAAAATCTTTTGAATTTGGGCGGCCTGTTCATACTCCTCAAGCTCGACATGGTGCTGCATGCGAGCCTTGAGCCGGTCGTCCGACATATCCTCCAGCTTGGTTGGTAGGTCACGCGCGTCATTCTGCTCGAGATGAGCTGGGTCATAACTGGCACAACTCATAACATCCTCTGTGGCATAGATAGGAGCACCAGTGCGCAGCGCCAGCGCAATGGCATCGCTTGTGCGTGAGTCAAGCTCGGTCTCCACATCCCCGTTTGTCACCGTGAGCACCGACGAGAACACGCCGTTGTCAAACGATGTAATCGTGACCTTGCTCAACTCTATGCCGAATGCGTGAAACACGCTCGACATCAAGTCATGGGTGAGCGGGCGAGGCGGGATAATGCCCTCAAGCCTCACTGCGATTGACTGTGCCTCGGCCATGCCCACCACGATGGGGACACGACGTGTACCTTCTTTCTCACACAACATCAAGGCATAAGCCTCTCGCATACGGCTGCGGGTGACACACATGACCTCAAGTTCTACACAATGGGCAGTCATACTCTTTTACTTTGTTATCACGCCACTGCCATAACACAAGTGGGCTTTCTCGTCATATATCACTGCAAACTGCCCGGGAGCAATGCCCTGAACGTCCTGTTCGCTCCTGATTATCCATTCTTCTCCCTCATTGTAGAGTTTTCCCTTCATGAACACAGGAGTGTGACGGTTCTTGAACATGATATCGACAGGCCCTGTGGTTTCGCCCCACGGATTTCCGCTGATGAAGTGCATCTCGGCAAGGCGTAGCTCGCGACCGTACTGGCGCATCGTGTCATAACCGCCCGACACATAGATCACATTATCATGCACGTTCTTCTTAACCACATACCATGGGCCTCCGCTCAATCCTAAACCACGTCGCTGACCTATGGTATGGAACCAGAATCCGTTGTGTTCGCCCAGTTTGCGTCCGGTTTCTATCTCAATGATAGGGCCCTTCTTCTCACCCAGATGCCTGCGGATGAAATCATTATAGTTGATCTGTCCCAGGAAACAGATGCCCTGGCTGTCCTTGCGGTAAGCGTTGGGCATACGCACTTCGGCAGCAATGCGGCGCACTTCCTCCTTGGGCATGTTGCCTATGGGGAACATCAAGTGCTTCAGCTGGTCGTAGGTGATTTGGGCAAGGAAATCGGTCTGATCCTTTACCGGGTCAACGGCTGTGGCAAGATACTTCACGCCATCCACGACATCGGTTGTGGCATAGTGCCCTGTGGCTGTCATGTCAAACTCATGTCCCCAGCGCTGCTCAAAGTAACCAAACTTGATCATGCGGTTGCACATCATGTCAGGATTGGGGGTACGCCCTTCCTTAACCGTGCGCAAGGCATACTCCATCACGTTGTCCCAGTACTCCTCATGAAGCGACACCACCTCTAGCGGCAAGCCATACTTGCGTGCTATGAGCTGGCACATCTCTATGTCTTCCTCAGCGGCACAATCGCCCTCGTCGGTGTCCATGCCTATGCGTATATAGAACAACTGGAGGTCATGGCCCTGTTCCTTGAGACAATGCACAGTGACGGCACTGTCAACACCTCCCGAAATCAATGCGGCTATCTTCATAACTTTTTATGCATTCTCAAGCACATCATTGTCCTTCTCATCATCGACAATGTGGGCCGAAATAATGTAGTCAAGAGAAATCTTGCCAGGACCTGCAAGCAGGATATAGATAAATATGCCTATGAACATCACAGGATATCCCGGCTGGAAATTAAACAAATGGTCGGCAGCGCCCTGCGACAGAATCACCTTCTCGGCAATCGCCATGATCACCATGGGACCTACCACCGCAATGCGAGTGAGAAGGCCTAGGATGATAAACGTAGCGCTCAACAATTCCACCACAAGCAGCAACGACATCGTCAACTCTGGCGACATGCCCATGACACCAGTCATCGAGTCGCTCAATGCTTCGAAATGAAGCATCTGACGAACGCATAACTGCAAGAACATCACACCTGTGAACAGACGCAAGAACAAACGCGACAGGTTGCTGTAAGTATAACCCGTGCTGAAAAGAAATAAGCGTTTTAAGAAATCCATAATAATCACATAATTAGGAGTTAATATCTCAACAGAACCCACCTTAATTCACTGCGGCCTTCACTTCCTCCACAGTAACATTTTTAGTAACAATCTGTCTATCCTTGTTCAAGATGAAACAACCGGGAATAGCACGAACATCCACGAGATCCATGACCTGGTCGCAACTGCCGTTGATCCAAGTCTCTGGCTGACTTTCAAGCCAGCCAGCAGCAGGCTTACCCACATATATCTGGATAACCTTCAACCCGCCTTGCTCGATCAATCGGTTTACTCCCACGTCGGTGCTCAAACGTGTGCGGTCGATAATGCTTCCCGCACCTTCATCAGTGAAAAACAACAGGAAACTTTCAGCCTCGATGTCATTTATCTTAATCTTGCCCGACGAGGTTTGAATATCTAACGAAGGTATTTCATGTCCTTCGAGATTCTTATTTATCACCTCAACCTGATGCTTATAGTAGTTTCTATCGGCAGCTTTCAAGTGCGACGACTCGGCCATCGCTTTTGCTACCTCAACATACAACTCGTCGCTCCAAAATTCAGCGTTAGGGCCATACAAAGCAGCCTCGGCAGCCGCACCCACCTTTAAGAGGTTAGTGGAATTAGCACGGGCCTTATATACAAAATTTCGCACCGACGACAACACGATGTTGCGATGGGCAAACTTGAAGAAATTCACATAGTCGCGAAAAGTTTTCTCAAACATAGCATCATCCTTTATGGGATGCGCAATGTCAAATTCATTCCAGAAATTCACAACAATATGATTACACCTACTCTCAAGCGTAGAGCAAGTGTCAGGAGCAACAGGGTATTTGAACATAGTTTCCTCCACACCCTGAGCATAACAATTCAGTACAAACAACGATAATGCTACAGCACTGAATATAGACAGTAAACGCTTCATAATATACATTAATAATACAATCTATGCAATTTAAACTACTAAATTACACCAAAACCACGACCCATACAAATTAACACCAAAAAAACTGAAAACATTCAACATTTTTTCACGTTTACAAGCCAATCAGTGTAACTATTCAGCAATAGAATTTTGCAGAGTCCCCGCCCAGACCTTATGAAAATCTTTCTCTCGCACAAAGCATAAGGCAAATAGAGGCTGAAAGCCGACACGCAGAACGCAGTTCTGCACATAACCCTGTCCTAACCGAGCGCAAGCGAAGGCAGGGCAGGGTAAACGCGATACACTATACTGCGGTTGAAGACCACTACCTCGAAACGTGCAAGGTAGCGGTCTTCAACCGCGATTTTGTCACACTTCACCCCCCCACCGGCAGCCCCCAGGTCTGCGGCCAGCGGTTAACCAAAGGTACGACCTCCCTGAGGTCTAAAAATTCCACAATATATATATTTTCAATGAAAAAATCAGTGAGTTCAGTGAGATCCGCGCGGGGAGTTCCATTGCTGAATAGTTACCCCAATCAGCAACAATACAAAAAGAATAAAACTAAGATTAAAAGTAATGAACCCGGTATAATACCGAGCTAATTAGCATAGAGAATTTAATAATGATCAATTTAATGTCCAACTTTACGGTACACTTCAAGCAAAGGATTATATAATTCTTGATCAATCACATTACATCAAAAAATATTTATTCAAAAGCCGTCGCGGATGGTGGGTTTCTTGGGAGGAACGTAGCCGGGAGCGAGTTGTTTCTGAATCTCGGCGTACGCCTTGGCAAGTTCCTTGCCCCACTCGTCACGCTTCCATGTTCTCTCTGCCCAGACAGTCTCACCATAAAGCCCGATGCGCACTTTCACGATGCCCGATTTGAAAATATGATGAAGATCGTCAATGTTAATCGGGTAATAATACAGCATCTCATCACGATTTATAAAAACCGCTTTACCCTCGTTGTTGTAGTACATGCTATCGATTTCTTGAATACATGAACGATCTGAAGGATGTAATTCAATGACTGTATCATCACCCAACTTTAGCAAGAGCATCGCATCCTCCGAACGATACACATGACCATCATCCCACAAGGTGATAGAATATGTAGTATCAGCCGATGCATCACAGCAGAGCATTAATTTATACTCATGGCCATCAACTTTTGAATGTAAACCTGCTATTTCAGAAATATGTTTGCCCCATGACGGAAGGGCGAAACAGGCAACCAACAATATATTTACGAATAATCTACCCATAGAAAACAAATTTTTATGTTGCAAATATAAGTCCTGTTTTTGAACTATGCAAAAATAACAACCCGAATTAACTGTTTTTCCACAAAAGTCTTTAAACAAAAAATCCCATACGATTTGCTTATCCGAGAAGGACAAACATTATCCAAACCTGGTGGGTACGACGAAATGGCTGCAATAAAGCATGTAGGATTTACCATGCCATAAGGTACGGGATAAAGAACCGTAAAGCGTCGAGTCTGCCGATTAATTCCTACGTGAGTGCGACCCCTTCGAGGTCGGTTAGTGTGTGTTCCTTTCTCCGACGGCCTGCGGCCATCGGTTACTATGCAATGTGACGACTCCGTCGTCATTTAGCCGAACCAGAGACATATCAATAAACAGCGTGTATTCCCAATTAGCAAGGTCGTGACAAACAAAACAGGCAAGGTCACGGCAAACATCATCCCTTTTGGGATGTGATATTGTAGGCAGCCATGCTGGCGTGCCGTGAGTACGCCGAAATGGCTTTAAAATGTGATTAATAATTAACCGTGCCTTTAGGTACGGGATAAAGAAGCTGCAAAGCGTCGAGTCTGTCGCCTCCTGCTATTCCATACCTAAAGGCATAGTTTGCTTGATTCGGTTTTTTCAACAGCCATCGATGCTCCTGCATCGCATCTTCATGGCTGGCTACCTTATCACATCCCCATGGGGATGTTTTACGCTATGTCTTTACCCACCGCGAGAAGCACGGTATCGGAATTCAATCAATAAGGTGGCTACGAATCACTGGCCTATATAGGAAGGTGAGTGCGACCCCTTCGAGGTCGGTTGGGGGGGGGTGTTCCTTTGCCGACGGCCTGCGGCCATCGGTTACGATGCAATGTGACGACTCCGTCGTCAATTAGCCGAACCAGAGATATATCAATAAACAGCGTGTATTCCGAATATCAATAAACAGTGTGTATTCCGAATTAGCAAGGTCGTGACAAACAAAATAGGCAAGGTCATGGCAAACAACATCCCTTTTGGGATGTGATATTGTAGGCAGCCATGCTGGCGTGCCGTGGGTACGCCGAAATGGCTGTAAAAAGTAGATAATAATTACCCGTGCCTTTAGGTACGGGATAAGGAAGCAGCAAAGCGTCGAGTCTGTCGATTAATTCCTATGTAAGTGCGACCCCTTCGAGGTCGGATGGGGTGTGTTGCATTACCCGACGGCCTGCGGCCATCGGTTACGATGCAATGTGACGACT